>CABSMD010000019.1 GCA_902478725.1 uncultured Clostridia bacterium | reverse complement strand
CAAACTGCAGGCCCAAATCGACGAATTAAACGGTTTGCAATCCGGCCTGATCCGGATCGGTACGTTTTCAAGTGTAGCGACTCATTGGCTTCCAAATATCATCAAAGAGTTTCAAAAGGATTATCCCAATATCGATTACGAGCTGCTGCTTGGCGACTATACAGAAATAGAAAACTGGATTTTAGAGGGGCGCGTAGATTGCGGGTTCCTGCGGCTTCCAACGCTTGCGGAATTTGAAACCATCTTTTTGGAGCAGGATAAACTGCTGGTCATTTTACCTGAAAACCACCCGCTTGCGGATTGCGAATTCTTTCCAGTTAAGGCGTTATGTGATGATCCGTTTATGCTGCTGGAAAAGGGGGAAAAGGCCGAAATTTCCGAGATATTTGAATGCCATGGTTTCTCTCCGCGGGTTCATTTTACAACCTGGGACGATTATGCCATTCTGTCAATGGTGGAAAGCGGACTGGGAATCAGTATTTTACCGCAGCTAATCCTCAAGCGCATTCCATACCGTATTGTGGCAAAGGAACTGGAAGTGCCAGCTTACCGGAAAATCGGGCTGGCGATGAGAGACAAAAAAAATACATCAATTGCAGTCAAACGTTTTTTGAACTATTTGGGGTATCGGTAGCCGAATGTATCATTTATCGGCTTCCATAAATTGAAAAAAATAATCTGACCACCTTGCCTTTTGCAAAACAATACTGTAAAATGGTGATATACAGACGAAGCTTTCTGTGCATAAATGTACGTAGAAGGTACGATTAATAATAGAAGCATAGGGGTGATAAACATTGCCTAAACAGGATGACCTGGCCACAATCGACGAGAATAAATTCAGCGTCAATACCGCCGCCCTATACTCGCATACCGATTGCTATGAGGATGGTAGCGTCACGCATTATGCGGGTGACATCGAATGTCTGCCCAATCGGTTCGGGAGAGACAGCAGAGCAAGAGGGCAAGAATGCCTTGCGCACTTTCATGATAATGTAGAGTTCATGTATTTCCTCAAAGGGAATACTATTTTTCATATCGGCGGCAAGGCCCTTGCGTTCCATACAGGCGATCTGATGATATGCAATTCCCGGCAGATGCACAGCGCGCATTATAAAGAAGAAGTCGAATTTATCAGTATCATACTGGATATTGGATTCACGGATGAATTCGGATTTGCCATTTCCGAGATTGCCTTTCAGAATAAGGTTACCAATTCCCATATACAAAAGATCATGAATGAAATCGATGCTGAATTAGAAGCAGGTCGGCAATTATCTAATCATAAGCTGAACGCACTGCTTCAGATAGCCGTAATCGAGTTACTGCGAAATCATACCGAAAGCGTCGTAGAATGTCCGGATGATGCATTCACGGCCAAAATTACATTAGTCAAAAAGGTGATGGATTATCTTTCGACGAACCATTGCAAAAAAATAACATTAGACGATATTGCCTCCTGTGTCAACTTCAATAAATCATACATTACTCGTATCTTCAAACAGGTAACAAAGCACACGATATGGGAACACCTGAACCTGCTTCGATGCCGGCACGCAAATAAGCTGCTTACGCAAACCGATGAAAGCATTGAAACGATCGCCCGCATCTGCGGCTTTGAAACGACCTCTTATTTCAGAAGAACCTATAAAGAATTTATGGGGGGCGTAACACCAACCGACTACCGGAAACAGAACAAAGGGTAAATCAGGCCTTTCTGCATAGCTGAATCGACGGTGATTTCTACGACCAATTTTTTAAAAAATCTTTACATTTTTTTAGCGTGTCGGCTTTATCGACACGCTCAAACAGCCGGAAACCACTCTTTGGTTTCCGGCTGTTTGAAAAGAAGATGGAAATGTTTTTTGGTTATCCGTCAAGTTGATCCAGTAACCTCCTGATAACAGAGGCGGCCTGGGCACGGGTGGCGTTCTCCTGCGGAACAAAGGTATCGTATGTCATACCGCTGATCAATCCTACCGTTGCCGCCTTATCCACGTATACGTAGGCCCATTCCGATATGGCGTCCTTATCCGTAAATCTATCGATACCGCCCCGTCCGGCGCTCTTTCCTAAGAAATCGTACACCTTCCCTAAAATAACCGCCATCTCTTCGCGTGTGATCAAGTCGTCCGGCCGGAACCTTCCGTCGTAACCGGTGATGATCCCAGCGTTTACCGCCGCGTTCACAGGCGCATCATACCATGCGTCGGCAGAAACATCCGCAAAGCCTGCCGTGTTGCTGCTCTCTAGCTCCAGCGCCTTTGCAACCAGCGTAGCGAATTCCGCCCTCGTGATGCTCCTGTCCGGTTCAAACGTGTCGGCCGTCACGCCGGAGACGATCCCTCTTGCCGCCATTTCTTCAATATCTTCCTGCGCCCAGTGACCCATCGTGTCTGTAAACCTTTCTTTTGTTGTGGACGGCGTATCCCCCTGTATCTCTCCAACCCCGGCGGGACTGCCCGCGCCAATACCGGTATAACCGCCGTTTCCGCCCACGTCGCCTGTGCCGGTATTCGGCGTAGGAACCGGCGCTGGGGTGTCATACCCTTGCAGATTCAAAGCCAAAGTGTAAACCTTACGCGTCTTTCCATCCTGTGCCGTAATCGTTATCTTAACCTCTCCCGGCACAGAACCAGGCAGCTCGATCTGCACCGTCGCGCCGTTGTGGGATGGTACCGCCTCAATCTTCGGCACCTCCGCCGTGGGCAGCTTATAGGTATATTTCGTTTTAGATGCCGTCACACCCCTTAACTCATTCCCATTAATCAAAATTCTGGATAAATTCGCGTCCGCAGACGGCCCCTGGAAGCTTCCAACCACATATTCCCCGCCGTTTCGTGCGGCAAAGGTTTCGTCATTGGTCAGGATACAAAGCTGCTGTACCGAGCCGCCGTCTACCCTGGCGACCGTATTCCCGACCGCGCCTCTGACGGTAACCGAAGCGTTGATTACATCCCCATCCCCGCCAAGTGCAAATATACTGTAAAATCTTCCGTACAGTCCGCCGCTCGTCTGCTGCAAGGCCCGTATTACAAGCTTACCGCCAGCTAGCTGTGCGCCGTCCGTCATCTTGACCAGAACCTCCCTGCCATCCAGCAGCAAAGTAAGCTCGGCCGGACACAAATTCCCGTCCTCCGGCACAAGAGCAATTTCGTCCGTCACCGTTCCCAAATCGAGCTTAATCTTTGGCAGTCCGGACGGAATAGCCACCACGCCCTCATTCCCCTTGTAAGAGGCAATGGTAATTCGGGCAGCCGTAAAATTCCCATACGCTTCCGAGAGCTCATCTGCCGCCCGGCGGAGCGACTCCACAGAGGTCTCCCCCTCCAAGCTGTCCCGCGCCTTTTGCAATGCCGCGCGCAGATCCGAAACGGCGGAGGCGGGATAGTCGCCGAGTGTACCGCCAATTCTCGCCTTGTCAGCCGCGGAAGATATCGTGTCAATCAATTTAGACAGCGACGCAGCGTCTGTAAGAACAAGATAACCCTCCGTGACGGCCGGAAGCCCAATGCTTCCAGCCTCGTCCTTCGGCGTGACCTCAAATCTGACATAACGCCCATTCAAATCTTCCGTCGCCTGCAGCGATCTGCCGTTGGCCCCTGCTATCGGTAAATAAACGCCATCCGCCGTATCGCTCACCAACCAGCGGTAGGAGCTGTTGCTTTCCGCATCCCCCTCAGCGTCCAGATAAAGATAAGCCCCCGAAAGATACCCGCTTTCCAATATGCTGTCCGTGACCGTCAAATCCGACGCCGTAGGCACGGCGTTGTGGTTTTCGATTCTTCCAATCCTGTCAAACGGAATCGGTTCAAAATCCGGCATCCGCGCATAAACCTCAGAAGTCAGCTTCAAGGTATAATCGCCGTTGTCAAAGTCCACAAATTGGTCTTTGCCCGTGTCCGGGCCGATAAAGGTGTTGTAATCCAGCCCGGCCGCCTCACCGTATTCTGGGAACCGGCGGTCATACCAGGTTTTTTTGTTTGGTACCGGATAGTTCACATAAACCGAAGCGTTTTTCGTGAACACGTTCGGCCACAGGTCGCATGCATCCGTCTGAGTCAAAAGCAGCCATGGAAATTTTTCTGTAATAACAGGCTTATCCAAAACGCTTGACAACGTCTCGTAAAGCTGCGGGAAATTGACCGCCCGATAGGATGGGTCGGTATACCCGTCCGCCTTCTGGTCGGTAATATTTTTACAAACATTGATCCACTGCGGCTGTGTCCACGCGGCATCCGCAAACATACGGTAAGCGGAATCAATAAACAGGTTGTTGTATATCTCATGCCGCACGCCGCCATGGACTTTGAGCACCTCGCAGTTGTCATCGTTCGGCCCGAACACATTGCCATAAATGATATCTCCGGAGGAGCCGTCGTCTACAAAGATCGCATGGGAGCGAAAGTTTGCGTTTTTGTTCTTGCGTCCAATGCTGTAAAAATGGTTGTACCGCATGATATTGCCCATCTGATCCAAACGCCGTCCGGTGTAAATAGCTCCCATATCCGCCGCGTTGGTACAAACGTCATGGAAGGTGTTGTACTCCATCACATGATTGTAGCCCCGGTAAGCGATCACCTCGTGCGGCGAGTTGGCAAACTCGTTGTGGTCGACCAGATTGCCGACCGACCCGACCGGCAATGAAACAGCGGCTCCATAGGCGTCGCAATAGATGGAGAAATCATGAATGTAGTTATTGGTAATAAAATTATTTCCCGGCGTCAGCGTATCGGCCGTTCCGCCCCCCAGGGTAATCGCGCCCTTGGAGAGGTTGTAAATCTCACTGTTGCGGATCCCGCAGCCTGTGCAGGTGTTTCCGATATTGCCGATGTTGCCTTGGAACGAATGCATTCTGCAATTGTCAAATATGACATTATGGCTGTCGTTGATCGACAGTAGCGAAGTCTTCCCCCCTGAAATGTCAAAGCCATAGAAGGTCAGATTGCTTGCGCCGGTGATATTGAAAAACTTAAAGTCCGCGTAGCTCATGGTAATTTCAGCATCTTCGTTGTCGTTCATGGGATACACGTACATCTTCCTGTTGGTCTCGTCGATGTACCATTCCCCGGGCATATCGATCTCTTCATAAATATTGGCAAAATAGGCGTCGCGCTTTTCCCCGGCGTTACCAACGCCGTACAAATACTTGCCCGTATTGGAGGTAAGCGTCTTATTTTCTTTGTTGATGGTAAAAAAATTTGTTTCCGCGTACCAGTCGGCGGAAAAATAACCCATCATCATAAGCTTGTCAGAGTTATTGTGCGTCCACCGGTCTACCCGGTCAAGCCCTTCGTAGCTGACCGTATAGCTGGTTTCATCCTCACCGACGGAGGTGATATCGCACCAATCGGAACGGTACATGCTGTTCGGATACCGGGAAAGGGTCATCAACTCCCCGTCAAATTCTAGTATCGGCGCGTCGATCGCGCCATGGGAAAGCAGAACGGTCGTAATGCCAAGCCCCGCGTAGTCTGATAAGCCTATGTCATCAAGGTCGGCGACCTTCACCTTTGTTTTAGCGGTCTCATCAATGAGCTTGTCGCGCATCTCTCCCGTGACGGCGGTGAACTTCTTAAAGTCTATCTGCTTCGCGCCGGTCAGGCTTACCTTCTCGTCCCGATAAGGGCGGTAGATGATCGGCGCATCCGCCGTGCCGCTGTCTAACGCGTTAAACGTAATGGTGTTTGAAAGCGGGTAGCTCCCGCCGCGCAGATAAACCGTAATCCCGCCTCTTGGTAGCTCGGGCAGCAGGCGAATGGTGCTTCTTGCCTTTTCGATCGTGGCAAACGGCGCGTCGATCGACCCGTCGCCTGTTTCATCGTTGCCGTTCGTTGCTATAAACAAAGAGCTTCCCGCCTTGCTTCCAACCAGAACCGGCTCGCTTTTTCCCTCGCGCCCCTGACCCGGCTCGTCCATGCTGGCCGGAATTACCGAAAAGGTCAGGTATTTCCCATTCAGCTCCTGCGAAATAAAAAAATACTTTTGATTCCCCTCCAGCTTCGTCTGCCCGCCGTCCGGGGTATCGGAAACATACCAGGCATAGGTGTGCTGCCCCTCCTCCGAACCGTTTCGGTCAAAGTAGGTAAACGACCCCTCTACCACGCTGTCGGTTTCAACCGTGCCTGCAATATGTACCTCCCGCGCCTCAGGAGCCGCCGGTCCCGCAATCACAACGGAGGCCGGCAAGCCCTCGCTAGGCTCCGCGCTGGTGCGCGGCGTGACCTCAAATTTAAGGTATTTGTCAACATCCGCTCCGCTGAGCGGATACTCCTGCGTTGTAACCCCCGTGTCGGCAAAGACACCGTCCTCCGAATCCGCGCGGTACCACCGAAAAGTGGTGCCGGAATCCGGATCGCCGTCACGATCGGTGAAGGTATAAAGCCCCCGTAGGGTTTCGCCGAGCGAAACCCGGCCCTCTACCCTCACATCGGACGCAACCGGCGGATACCCTCCCGGTGCGGTGGAGGTAACAGCGGGAGAAACCGCCGAAGCGGACTTTTGTACCCCTCCCGATGTGGTACTCACCGCGGTAGCGACCGCACGCAGGCTGTAACCGGTATCGACATTGCCAACGGTATAGCTCTCCCCCGCCGCGCCTGGAATGTCCTCCCAGGTAGATTGATTCAAACGCTGCCAGCGGTAGCTGAGCGCCGGCGTAACCCCTGGGTTCACGTCGTAAACGGTTGCGGAGGCTGAAAGCGTGCTTCCCGGAACAAACTCTCCTGTTACCTCAACATCATAAACCCGCGGCAGTACGTCAGCCGTCAAATCGCTGCTGGGTACCTCCAGAATAAACCTGTCATCGACCCAGCTCCTGATCGGATACTGCTCCCCCGCAGACGGCAGAAGTTGGCTGGATAAGCCCGTCGGCCCCGAAATGATCAAATAGGTGTTAAAGACATTGCCGGTCTCCGCCATCGGAACACCATTGGCGTTGCTGATCTCGTCGACCGCCAATGTCCACGCATGTCGTTCCCATTGATTTTTACCGCCGCCGGTCGTATATGCGCTGTTGAACGCGTTTTCGTTGTATTCGTTGCCAGGGTTGGCTCCTGTGCCATGGCGCACCTTCCAGGTAAAGCTTTGTGTGCCCTCCCGTTCCACCGCCGCGCGGAACCTGGCGTTTTCGCTGTCCGATCTGGTCATGGATGAAAAATAGTAGGTATATCCCTGCTTAAACGAAATCCTGTAGTCATTGCGAAGAGTAAACCGATCCGAAAGAAGCGAACCGGGATATTTTTTTGTATCCACATCGCCCGTCTTGGTTATCAGTGCCGCCCGCGACCCATCCACACCGCCGGTCAGATCGGCCGAAACATTTGAGACCGAACCAAAGGTGTCCAAAGATAATCGTGTAGTGTAAGGGAGCAATGCCTGTTCCGCCTCCATGTCGCCCATCTGTGTGAGCTGGTAGAGCACGCTCTTTGTATCCGGCTGGTAACCCAGGCCGCCCTGCGGGATCTCAAAGCCTGCCGATACGGCGGTGGCCGTTTTGACATCGCCGGAGCTTGCCGTGCTTGTCGCCGTAACTGCCACACGTACCGTCTTCCCCTCCTCCGCTTCGGTCAGGATAAAGGTCTCCTTATCCGCGCCTGTAATGTCCTTGAACCCCGAACCGTCCCATACCTGCCATTGGTAGGATACGGCGGGCGTAACATTGGGATTGACGTCGTAGGAAATCGCGGAGGCCCGCAAGGTTTTGGTGTCATACTGCTCGATCTCCGCCCCGTAAACCTTTGGCAGAACCACCTTTGTCAGATCGGAGCTGGGAACCTCTAAGATGTACCTGTCGTCGATCCAGCTCTTGATCGGGTAAGCCTCTCCGTCGTCCGGCTTAAGCTGGCTGGTAAAGCCTCCCGACCCCGAGATAATTAGATAGGTATTAAAAACATCTCCGGTCTCCGCCATCGGCGCGCCGTTTGCGTCCTTAAGCTCGTCAACCGCCATAGACCAGGCAATGCGGTTCCATTGGTTCGGCATACCACCGACGCTGTGCTGGCTGTTAAACGCCCGTTCCGAAGCTTCCTTGTCCGGGACGGCTCCGCCCCCATACCGAACCTTCCAGCTAAATGTCTGTCCTCCGTCCGCCTCCACGGCCTGCCAAAACCGTGCGTTTTTGTTGTCGGATTTGGTCATGGCCGAAAAGTAATAGGTGTATCCCGCCTGAAATGAGATACGTTGGTCATTTTTCAGCGTGAACCGGTCGGATAGGAGTGAACCGCCATACCCGATAATGTCATTAGCCTTGGTGACCAATGCTGCCTGCGACCCATCCACCCCTCCCGTCCTGTCCAGCGAGAGGGCGGAAACAGCCCCAAAGGCATCGCCGGAAAGCCGGGTCGTAAAGGGGGCAAGCGCGTCTGCCGATTCCATATCCCCCAAGGCGGACAAGGCTTCTACTCCAAAATCCACCGAGACTGCCGCCATGAGACTTCCCGTCAAAAAAACAAACACGATCAGTATAGCGAGAATCATCTTACCAGTTTTGTTTTTCATTGTTCTCCTCCCTTTTCTATGTAAAAATAATTATATAGAACGAATTTTCTCCCGAAGCATTTCGGTAATGCGATGCACCGCGTCCAGCTCCGTATCGAATGAAGGCAGGCAGGGCGGAACCGCCGCCCGGCAGAATTCCGTGATCGCAAGTTCTTCATACCGGTTCAGATAGCGTTTTGCAATCATAGGGTAACAGCGCGGCTCGATCAAGGAACAAACACTTAAGCATTGCGCGATTTCCTCCGCCTTGCATGACCGATAGTTTTTGCAGAGCCAAACATACAGGTCGGGATGAAAGTTGCCCATGACCCCGCAGAAGCCTTCCACGCCAAACTGCAAGGAATCGTAAAGTGTGGCGCTGTTGGCATTGAAAAGCTTCAGGCCGCTTCCCTCCACCAATCCGATCCGCCGCCGGAGCATCGCAAGATCGCAGCAGACGTCCTTTAAAAAAGCGAACCTGCCGCTTTCCGCCATGAACAAAAGCTCTCGGTCGGTCAATAGGCGTTTGTAAGGGTAAGGGCACTCATACATTCCAAGAGGTATATCGGGCGGAAGCTCTTTCATGAGCCGATCCAGATGTTCCAAAAAAACGCCATCCGGCTCGTCCTCTTTCGCCAGACGGTTGCTGACCAGAACCAGCGCGTCCGGCTTGAGAGCCGCCATTTTCTGTAGTTGATCCATCTGCTCTTCCAGTCCGCTTTTGGTGTGGCCTGATATCACCACGCCCACGCGCCCGCCAACGTACCCGATCACAAATTCGGCAAGTTCGCGGCATTCCCCGTCCGTCAGATAAAACATCTCACTTGACTGGCAAACCGCGAATATCCCGGCCACTCCCCGATCGATATACCAGTCGATGAGAGCCTGCACACCGTCATAGTCGATCTTGTTGTCCGTGGTATAGGGGGTAAGCATCACCGGCCAAACGCCGCTTTGGATTCGATTCCTTTTACCCATGTTTTGAATCTGATCCTGCCTGTCATTGCTTAGAGTTTCTTTTTTCAAGTCGCTAACCTGCATCCGGTTCATTCAGTCACATCCTTCTTCCGTTTAAATTTATATTGTGTCGGTGAAACGCCAACCTGCCGGCTGAAAAACCGGCTGAGGGAGAACTCATTGGAAAATCCAGTCCTCTCAGAAATCTGTCCCAGCGTCATGTCGGTTTCGTTGAGATAATGGGATATGCGCTTTACCTTTTCCTCGTCGATCAAGCCGGAAAGGGTCAAGTCGGTATGTTCCCTTACAATACGGTCTACCTGCTTGGTGCTCAGATACATAAAATCCGCCACGTCCTCCCGCGAGATACCCAGCGAAAGGTTGTCCTGAACAAACTTTTTGATCATAAAAAAACGTTCATCCCGCATCCCGTCGTCTTTGGCCATATAAATTATCCCCACCTTTTCCGCCATTTGTCCCATCGCCTCGATCAGAAAACTCTTAAGCAGGTATGAAATTTCATACCGGTAGCCCGGCAGCGCATTGGTCGAATCCTTAAACAACCGCCGGACTATTGTGTTCATAAATGGCGTTGCTTTACAGATTGGACATGTCTTTACAGCTTCTAAGACATTTTTGTAGAATACATATTCGTCCGCCTCGGTGTTCAACTCAATCCCAAACCCGAAAACCAGCTTAGAAAATTCGTTCGTGGTATCCACACTATGGCGCACATGCGGACTCATCATGACGAACTGGTTACTCCTGAGTGCTATCCGTCCCAGTCCCTCAACATCAAAGCGGCAGCCATTTTGCAAAGCGTAGTGCAACTCGTAGAAGGAATGCTTGTGCACCAGGCTGTTGTAGCTGCTGTTTTCCTTGCACACAACCGTGCGGATGGAGATAACGTCCAGCCCAAACGGCTCGTGCTGCGCTGCGCCGTTCGGCTTATTCAGCCGGTTGGAAATCACGGTTTGCTTTTTCTTTTCCTCTCTCATTGCTTTCACCTGACTTTCCTTAAATTCAGTATAAAATATCCCTAAAAAAATCACCATGCCCAGCCTTGACATTTTTCATATCAAATATGGACATTAACAACAGAAAAATACAGAATATAATCCTACCCGCAGCCATAAAAAGATCGAAATGTCCATATTGGATATAGTCATGTCCAAACCGGGCATTGACAAATTTTTTCATTATTATAGAATGGAGAAAAAGAACCAAAGGAGGAATTTGGACTATGAAAGGATACAATCGATGGAATTACCGTCCCTATACCCCGTTGGACTGGCCGGAGGAGGCAATTTATATCTGCCGCCTGGCGCCGGGAGAGGATAGCTTTTGTGGCGAATGGATCGGGCCGGAAAAGGCCGTTCTTCGTTTCGGCGTCTGTGAAGCCACACAAGAACAAACGGTAACGGACAATAGATTTTTGATAAGCGGGCTGGAACCCGAAACAGAATATTGGTTCTATTTGGAGGATAGCGCGGGTAATAAAAGCCGTACACGCCGCGTGAGAACTGGCGCCGTACCCGGCACTGTGGTCCATTACCTGCATCCAAAAGACCCCTACTACAGCTTCTCCGGCAGATATTTGTGCAGTCCTTCGCTTATCCGCCTGCCCTCCGGCGCACTGCTGGCGTCAATGGATCTGTTCGGCCATGGCGACCCGCAGAATCTCACCCTCCTGTTCCGTTCGGAGGATGACGGGGCGACCTGGCAGCATGTAACCGACCTGTTTCCCTGTTTTTGGGGAAAGCTGTTTCTGCACGAAGAAAAACTTTATATGGCGGCCAATTCCAGAGAATACGGCGATTTTCTAATCGGCTGTTCCTTAGACGAAGGCAGAACCTGGAGCGAGCCCACCGTGCTGGCGCGCGGCTCCTGCTGTCCAAAGGCCGACGGCCTGCATAAAGCGCCCAATGGCGTTTTAAAAGCGCGCGGACGTTTGTGGATCGCCGTGGACTATGGCAGTTGGACGACCGGCCGCTTTTCCAACGGCCTGTTCTCCGTTGCTCTAAACGACGATATTATGGATGCCTCCAACTGGAGCCATACCGGCTTTTGGCGGCATGACCCCGCGCTTTCGGGTGCTCTCGACATTGCCGGCGCGATTGAGGGGAATCCCGTGGCCGCACCCGACGGCTCTATTTTGAATATCCTTCGATACAGCGAAAACAAAGCCCTCGTGCTGCGAACCAACCCTAACGAACCGGAAGAGCTTCCCGCGTTTGACAGAGTGATGGAATTCCCCATGGGGCATACCAAATTCGATATCCTTCCCTACAACGGCGCATATTACGCGTTTGGCAATCGCCTTCCCATGCGTGCGACCCTCTCAATTTACAAATCCGTGGATTTAGAACACTGGGATTTTATCAAAGATGTGCTGGATTACAGCCATCTTGACCAACAAACGACGGCGTTTCAATACCCTTCCGTCCTGATTGAAGACAACGAGGCCCTCATCCTGAGCAGGACGGCATGGAACGGTGCCGACAGCTTTCATGACAGCAATCTCATCACCTTCCACCGCACAGGATTGGATGCATAACCGCAAACCTACACCTCCATGCTCTCCCCCGTGCGCAAAAGATACAAATATCGTTTGCGCGGCGGCTGGCCAAACAGCTTTTCGACCGCCCGGCCGTACAGCTCCATCTGTACACGGTAGCGCGCCGCCACCATATCGCGCGGCGCGAGGTCGGTTTTATAATCCACCAAATAATAACCGCCGTCTTTCCGATAAATGCAATCGATCACGCCCTGCACCATAATCACCTCGTCCGTACCGTCAAACAGCTCTCCGGATGATAACGGCAGCAAAAAGCTCTGTTCCCGCCATACCTGGGTAGACGAAGCGATCTCTCTGCAAATATCCGAACAGGCGAAGCGGTACAAATCCGCTGTCGCAATGACCGCCCGTTCCTCCGGCGTCAGCAGGCCGCGCTCACAGAGTGTGTCCAAAGCAGCGATGATCTCTTCCTCCGTGTGTATCCGGCCAAAATCCAGATACTGCATCGCGGTGTGGTAAGCGATGCCGCGGGCGGCGGGAGCGAGAGCTTGTTCCTTCTCCAAAAAGCGAGGGACAGCTTGTATTTCATTGGAAAAATCGATCTCCCGTGGATAATAGACCACCCGTTCGTCCGACTCCGCCAGATCGAACCGGCGTTTCATCTCGCTGACCGTGAGCTTAGCAGGGATCTGTCCCGCCTCCGAAAATGGGTAACGGTAGGACAGTAGTTGCGAAACCTCGCGGTAGTTCTCAGAAGGCCCGGTTGCAGCCTCCCGCCTCTCCGGTTTCTTAGGAAGCAATGGGTCGCCGATAGAGCCGGGCGTGTAGAATTGGAGGGAAACCGAGAAATCGCATTCCTCCAGCTTCAAAATCCCGCTTGTCCCTTCCCGCAGCGCCTCCGCGTCCGATTTGCACATAAGCGGGAGCAGAACCCAATCCAGATAGCAGCCCGCGTTCTGCGCGGCGTAAACCGCGTAATCTCCGCGCGAGAGCATTTGTGCATACAATGTGTGCAGCTTGTTTGAGGCGTTTTGGTAGCTGCCGACCAAAATCAGCTTTTGTCTGGCACGCGTCAGAGCGACATATAACAGCCGCATCTCCTCCGCCAGGGTCTCCCGCCTTTGCTTTAAGGCAATGGCGTTTTTGGCAACTGTCGGATAAACCACCCTGTTTTCGGTGTCTGCAAAATCCGGCCCGAAGCCCATTTCCTCATCGTACAGCAGTCTGCTGTATAAATCCTGCATGTTGAACCGCTTACCGCAGTCGGTCAGTAATACGATATTGGCCTCCAACCCCTTGCTCTTGTGTACTGTCATAATGGTAACGGCGTTTGTCTCACCGAAAGAGGAAGAGAGGCTCAGCGACCGTTCGGCCTGCTCCATCTGCTTCTGTAAAAAGCTTATGAAGTGGAACAAGCCCTTATAGGACGTCCTTTCAAACTGCCGCGCCCAGTCTGCCAAAAGGCGCAGATTGTCCCCCCGCGTCTTCCCGCCGCTCATCCCGCCATAAAGCGCAAGCAGCCCCGCCTCTTCGTAGATGCGGTTCAGTAGTTGGTTGACCGGCAGGTACAGGGCGTATTCCCTCCACTTATCCAGCCGTTCCAAAAACAGGCGGCAGTGTTCGTCGCCACCGCCCGACGCCTGCCTTACACAGTCGTAGTAAAGCGCGCCGGTGTCACAAAGACGGATTTTTACCAACTCATCGTCAGAAAAATGAAAGATGGCGGAACGCAGCACTGCCAAAAGCGGGATATCCTGCAGGGGATTGTCAATCACCTGCAGCAGCGACATAACCGCCCGCACCTCTAACGATTGAAAATATCCACTTCCCTGCTCCAGAAAATAAGGGATGTGATACTGTGCGAACACCTCCGCATACACATCCGCTTTTGCCGCCATACTGCGCATTAAAACGGTAAAATCGCGGTATTCGCATGGCCTGTCGGCCTGTATCCCGGAATCATAGATCATAAAACCGCTGTCAACCAACGCGCGGATTCGTTCGGCGCAGATGCAGGCCTCCTTTTGCGTACTGCCCCCGAGCGAGGGGCCTTCTTCGTCCTCGGCCGACTTGTCCAGAATGCAGATGTCGACAGGGAGGGCAAGCTCAGGATACCCGCCGCCAAAGTACAGGGCTTCCTCCTCCGTATAGTCAAGCCCAGCGGCGGGCGCGCACATCAGGTGAGAGAACAGAAAATTGACAAACGACAGCACCGGCGCGGCGCTTCGAAAATTTTTAGACAGCAGAAGCCGCCGGTCTCCCGACCCATCCGTTCTGGCGTAAGACTGGTACTTTTGCAGAAAGAGCGCCGGCTTTGCGTTGCGGAAGCGGTAGATGCTCTGCTTGATGTCGCCGACCATGAACCGTTTCTGCGGACCCGCCACCAGCGTCAGGATCATCTCCTGCATGCTGTTGGTATCCTGGTATTCGTCGATGAGCACCTCGGCATACCGTTCCCGCAGCTGCACAGCCACGTCGGAGGGGGTGATTTCCCCGTCCTCCTCCCGCTGTGCCAAAATGGAGAGACAGATGTGCTCAAAGTCGTTAAAGTCAACCAGCGAACGCCGCCGTTTTTTCTCGGTGTAACGCGCGTCAAACGCCATTAGCAACTCGGTCAAAACGGCCAGATACGGCGCGGCGGCGCGCAGATCCTCCAAAAAGACCCGTTCCTCCTGGTAAAAATAATTGTCCCGCAATCCAGTCACGATTTTTTTGACCTGCTCGCGCATCTGCTTGAGTTCCTCCGCCAGAATGCGGTCCCCGCCCTTGCCCATCCGTTTCAGGGTGGAAAAGGTAGCTCCGCCAAAGGCGCGCACAATGCCATCCCAATCGTTATGTAAGGAACCCTTCAGTTTTTCCACCAACTGCATGTCCTCGCCAAACGTTTCACCATAAGAGAGCACGCCGTGTTCCTCCCCATAAGCGTCCGTAATCTCGATGGCGTGTTCCATGATTTTCTCCGCCAGAGTGAGCTGTTCCGCGGCATACGATAAGATATACTCTCCCCATTTGGTAGCAAGCAGCCCCTCATCGGCAGACAATGCGTCGGCCTGTCCCGCCAGCCAGTCCTGATAAAACGGGATGGAGTTGATAAACCCATACACGTTTTGCACCAGCTCCATCACCGGCTTGTCGTCACGGTTGCCGAAATAGTCGATAAAGTCCTGAAACCGGCCGCTGACCTCCTCGCTCTCATAGAAATCCTCAAACGTCTCCTCCAACGCTTCGGTTTTTAACATATCCAGCTCCGCCTGCTGCCCGACCTCAAAATCAAACGGCAGGTCGGTCTTTTGAAAATGGCTGCGGATTACATCCAAGCAAAAGGCATGGATCGTGTTGATGCTGGCGTTGTTCAGCAGCATCAACTGCCTGCGGTACCGCGGGTCGGCGGGGAACTGTTCAATCCGTTTCACCAGCGCGCGGGCGATCTTGTCCTTCATCTGCCGCGCGGCGGCGTTTGTAAAGGTCACGACCAGAAGCTGATCGATGTCGATATCCCGCTGCGGGTCTGTTATCATTGCAATGACACGTTCGACCAAAACGGCAGTCTTACCCGAACCGGCCGCTGCGGATACCAGCGTGTCCGCCCCGCGTATCTGGATGGCTTCCAGTTGTTCCGGCGTCCATTTGACGCCATCCGTTTTCGCACTACTCATCTTCTTTCCCCAGCCTTTCCATCACATTTGCCCGGCCCAGCTCCGCCAGCCTCCGGCATCCCATGGTATGGCGGTCAAACCCGCACACTGCGCCAAATTTACAATAATCGCACGCGCTCTCCCGTTTGGTCAGCACAGGGTTGACGTCGATCCTTCCCCTGACGATCTCGTCGGACAGCTCGCGCAGGGTTTTGCGGATATGCCGCCGCATCAGTGAAAACTCCTTTGGCGATACTGCCGCGCCGCCTACCGAACCGTCCTTTTTGACGTAGGCGGGGATAATGTCGGAGCCCTTGTCGCACTCCTGATCCATCGCATAAAGCACTGCCGAATCCGCAAGCACCAATCCACGCATCTTATAGTTTTTTTGCAGCTGGGCAACCAGCTCGTCCGCCTCTAAATGGATGTTACTCCTCATGTAAGGATCGTTCACCGAGAAATAAAAGGTTCCGGCAGGCTGCGCCTGGGGAATATCTCTGCAAAGCGCGTCTAAATAGGTCACCAGCTGAATGTTGAGGCCATAATACATGTCATCAAATACAAGGTCCTTCGGGCCGGATTTGTAGTCGACGATCCGGATGAACGACCCGTCCGGCGTCTTGTAGGTGTCCGCCCGGTCAACCTTGCCGTTTAGCACGATCTTCTTTCCCTCATCCGTGTGCAGCGTGACTGGGGGCAGCTCTCCTTTTTCGCTGAATACCAGCTCATAGCCGAAGGGTTCAAACAAACCGCGCTTAAAATGTGTGCTGATATAATAAAGGTTTTTGGCAAGCAGCTTCTTGAGCCGGCCGGTCAGATAGCTGTAGCGGGCGGAGCTCATAAACAGTCCGCCTGCGATTCGGCCTGCCACCTCACCGACCGCCTCTTGCGCAAGCTCATTGCACTCTTCTTTTGTAATGCTGCGCCAGGTCAGGCTGCCTGACTCTTCAATCCTGCGTGAGCAAAGCTCCAGCGCCTCGTGTACCAGAATGCCCACGTCGGGCGCGCCCAAACGGTAAACCTGACGCTCCCGCGCGCGCAGGACATACTGCACATGATAGGAAAAAGCACACCGGCTGTACCGTTCCAGCCTCGATATACTGGTGTAAAGGCCGTCGGGGTAAATTTGCCTGACCATCTCCTCCGAAAGGGCGAGCTCCTGCTCCGCCTCCCCGCTTCCTGCCCGCATCAAGCGGTCTTTCCACACCGGCTGTCCTTCAAACCAAGCATAAGCGTCCGCCCAGTCCCCTGTCGGTTCCCTCTGCACCAGCTTTTCAAAGGTATATTCCGGCGCGCTGACCTGCTCTTCCCACTGCTGGCAGGAAAGGGCGGGAAACATCCCGCAAATGGTTGAAACAATGGTAGACGGCGCCTGCACAGACCCGTCGCTGTCACTCTGCCGGTAGCTGATATAAAGCCTTTTTCTAGGCGTAGCTAAGACCTTATAAAGAATCTGCTCTTCAATCAGCGGCGACTTCATCCGGCTTGTTGCGGTCTCGATCCCCATCTTCTCCAAGATATCCCGTTCCATCCCATCCAACAGGCCGCTGTTTGATTGCGTTGCGGGAAACTCCCCCTCATTCGCGCCAAGAACAAACAAAACATCCACGTCCCCGCCGACGAAATGATCAGCGGCTGTTACGGTGACGCTATCGAGCACCGGCGGTGCGACGCCGACCGAACATTCCGAAAGACCCGCCTTGAGCACGGCGGCAAATCTCGAATAACTTCCCTTCGTCTCTCCCAGCAGCGATACCGTTTCGTCCAACACCTCAATAAAAAGATTCCAAACCTGGCGGTATTCCTCTGCCGCCCGAAGCTCTCCCCATTCGTTGAGCCGTTCACTGCGTTTTAGGACCGTTTCTCCGGCATTGAGCTGTTCCAACAGGGAAAACAGCGCCGTGGCGTGCTCCCGAAACGGCCGCGCCCCCTTCGTAGCCTCCCGGAACACCTTTAAAGGAAGAACAAAACGGCCGCGCAATGCGTCCATCTCCTCTTTCTGATAGGGGCAATCCCGGCTGAATATGCGGTTCATCCGATCCGACCATCGCGTATCGTCCAACCAGACCTCTCCCCGGATCCCATAAGCAAGCGCAAAGTTCTCCAGCACATCGGCCTCCTCTGTTGTGAGAGGACAAAATTCAGACTTGATGTAATGGCACACCGCGTCATACTGAAACCGGTACTCAAACAGCTCCCCCACCGACAACACAAAGCCAATGAATGGATGGTTCAAGACATCCAGCCGTTGATCCAAAAAGATAGGGATACCGAACTGCAAAAATACCCTTTTCAAAACCTCGGCATACCCCTCCAATCCTCTGGCAGTCACTGCAAACTGCCGGTAGCGCATCCCCTCGGCGCGGCAAAGCTCCCGAATCCGACAGGCAACCGCCTCCGCCTCGGCATAGCGGCTTTCGGCCGCCGTCAAAACGATTCCCTCAGGCTCTTTTGCATAAGAAGGGTGTGGATAGGTAAAGTAACCATCCACCAGCCTTTGCAAGCTATTCTCCCTTTCACTGTTCTCAACCAATACGGGTTGCACATCGCCACCGGCCAGCAACAGCCGCCGCGCGTTGCGGACAGTAGGCAGAAAGCAGGAATTTGCGGTCTCCTCCAGCGTATCCGTAACCAGAGTGACCACCACCCGCCGGCATATCTGGCTCAGGCAGGAAAGCAGGCGGTGTTCCTGCATGGTAAAACCGCTGAAATGGTCTATATATACATAAGCATCCTTTAAAAACGGAGGAATCTGTCCTCCTTCCAATATCTGCGCAAAAAGGCTCAGATCGTCGTCAGCATCCCGCCCGATCCTGGCAAGCGCCTCATCATAGAGGGTAAAAATCTGTGCAAAATCAGACAGCTTGCTCTTTAAATAACCGTCTTCAATCTCTTCCAACTTATCCAGCAGCATTTGCGGCGTCACAGCAGCATGTTTAAACTCGGCAACCGTTTTACACATGGTCGGGCAAAACCCATCCTTCTCAATGCTGTTTTGATAGACGGACAGGCTTGACCTGCAATGATTTAAGACATCCTGCATCACCATAACCTTGGAGGAATTGTTAACATAGCCGCCCGCCGCGCATCCGCACTGTTCAAACATCATATGGGACAGACGCCGAAAGCTGGTTACCTCAAATCCGACCGGCAGGCCCGACTCACTGACAAATTCACGTTCGCTGGAAAGGGAAAACTGCTCCGGCACGATCATAAAAATCTTCCCGTCCCTCGCCTCTTTAATTTCCTGTATACACCGCCCGGTCAGCAGCTTTTGGCTGGTACCGTAAAGGATTTTCATCCGTGTCCCCTCCCCGTATTTCTTATAGACCAGTATACCACATCAAAAAAAATTATTCAAACAGTATAACTGAGGAAAGAATTGTAAAAAATACAACTGTCACCATTATCAAAGCAGGAGGGTTTGAAGCATGACTTACGGAAAATCGCGGAACGTGATCGTCGTCAAGAATATTAATTCCAGCTATGTGGAGCAGGCCATACTGATCTTAAAGAAAGAAACCGACTCCAAAGAATATTACGGAAGCGGGGAAAACATCGTCCTTGAGGCACAAAGAATCATCGACCAGTATGTCCAGAGCCAGCAAAACAGAAAAAAATCTAAAAAAGGACACTCTTTGCGGTTTTTGAGCATATGCGCCGCCGCTACCCTGCTTCTGTCCATCACAATATTTCTTCTCGTAAAATTTTAAAAATCTATTGCAATTTAAATTTTTTCGTTGTATAATGGCGGTAACGTATATACAAAGGAGGTAACAGCAGATGGCAAAGGTAACCAAGGATATGATTATTGCTGATGTCCTGAAAATGGATGAGGGCACCGCCCAGTTCTTTTTTGAAATCGGGATGCATTGTTTGGGCTGCCCTTCCGCAAGCGGAGAGAGCATTGAAGAGGCCTGCATGATCCATGAGGCAGATGCAGACGAGCTTTTAAATAAGATTAATACCTATCTGGAAACCAAATAACCGGTTATAGAATTTAAAAACCGTATATAAGGCGTTTTTACGGCAATGCCGCATTTTTAAAAGGTGAATGATGCAAGTTACGGCCCTTTTGGCATTGGGTAAACCGCTTTGTATGCGGTTTTTTGTGCCCTTTGATACAAATTCCGATTTAAGCAGCAAGTAAGTCGGCTTAGCCGCATTTGCGCACGAAGGCTGCTATTTCTTTTGCTTTTTAAATCAGATTTTGTGTGAAGGAGAAATATTTTATGAAGCATGACCTGATAACCAGACTGAAACAAAAGTTACTGCCGGACGTACAGTTTAGCAAAGGGTTTATCAACTATCTTACAATGAACGCCTGCTTCAGCGCCGGAACCGCATTTTCCAACATGTTTGTCAACATTTTTTTGTTGCGTTCCCAAGAGGATATGCACGCCGTTTTGGTATACAACCTTTTGCAGTATGCAATGATACCGTTGGGCTTTTATGCCGCCGGCCGGTTTGGTAAGAAAACAGGATTGAACCGGCAGCTGCGCATTGGCATTATTCTAATGAACATCCTATACATATCCCTCATTGTATTGCAGGAAAATGCCGCTGTTTACGCCCTTCCGCTGGGCTTGATCTTTGGCTTCAGCAGCGGTCTGTATTATATGCCCAACAACATTCTTTTAATGAGGGTTACCGACCAATCCAATTTGGATACCGGATTGTCCATATCAAGCTTTATCGGCAACGCAATCGGTATTGTTGTTCCATTGGTATCCGGATTTATCGTTAGCCGGTTTATTGATATTACGGGATATATTATCATATTTTCCATCTCCCTTGGTCTGTTTATTACGGCCGGACTTGTTAACCTCCGCGCCCCGTCAGACAAAGAAGAAGGGAAATTTCAGATGATTTCGACGATAAAGCTGTGTATGCAAGACAAAAAAATAGTTT
Source organism: uncultured Clostridia bacterium (assembly GCA_902478725.1). Taxonomy (GTDB): domain Bacteria; phylum Bacillota; class Clostridia; order HGM11514; family HGM11514; genus CABSMD01. Next base: position 2,302 of record CABSMD010000019.1, on the reverse strand, counting down.
TACTCAATATTGCCGATTTCCTTCGCGGAAACCGCGAGGGCGCCATGGGATTTTTATTAAGCGTACTACTCTATCAGGCGGTCAAAAATGAATTTTTACTCGGGATCAATTCATTTACCTGTGCAACCGCCTCTCTATTGGCATTTGCGTATATCTCTAAAAAGGTGAACAGCCAAAACCGCACCAATGTCTTTGTGTTGGCCTGCCTGCCGGTACTGGTGGCCTCGTTCGTCCTGTTTTGGGGGCTGAACGCTTATACGATATTTGTGTTCAGTATTATCACCGCTATTGCCAATCTGATGATGAACAACGCTTCAACAGCCGTGGGATACACCTATATTTATCAAAACAACACGCTGGGAACCCGACGGACCGAGTGCGTGGTTTACCGGGAATTTTTTATCAACATGGGTCGCTCGGCCTCGATCGCCGCATTGTTCTTTATTTCTCAGACGCCGGTCAACACCGTATTGTTTATCTTTACGCTTTACTTTTTACAGATTCCCGCCTGGTTTTTCCTGCGCAAGGTCAAACCGGAATAAATGCAACAAAAGGCCCGGTATGTTCACCGCATACCGGGCCTTTTTAAAAGACTGCCATCCGTCTTACAGCAGGCTCAAATCCTCGCCATTTAAAATCTTGTTCATATTACGCATGGCGCACATTTTGCCGCACATCGAACAGGTATCGGCGTGTTCCGGCGCAGAGCTTTCATGGTATCTCCTTGCTTTTTCCGGGTCGATCGCCTGGCGGTACATCTCCTCCCAGTCGATCCTCTGGCGCGCCTGGCTCATACGGTCGTCCCAATCGCGCGCACCCTTGATTCCTTTGGCAATATCCGCCGCGTGAGCCGCGATCTTCGACGCGATGATACCTTCTTTCATGTCCTCCAAATCCGGCAGGCGCAGGTGCTCCGCCGGTGTGACATAGCAAAGAAAATCCGCGCCGTTTGCCGCCGCGACCGCACCACCGATGGCACTGGTAATGTGATCATAGCCCGGCGCGATATCGGTGACCAGCGGCCCGAGCACATAGAACGGCGCGTTATAACAAAGCCGTTTTTGCAGCTTCATGTTGGCAGCGATCTCATCCAAAGCCATATGTCCGGGTCCCTCAACCATAACCTGCACATTCTTCTCCCACGCGCGCTTGGTGAGCTCACCTAATATGATCAGTTCCTCAACCTGCGAGGGATCGGTGGAGTCATGGATACTTCCGGGACGGCAGGCATCACCCAGACTGACCGTTACATCATATTCGTAAAAAATATCCATCAGCTCGTCATAATATTCATAAAACGGATTTTCGTTCCCGGTCAGCTCCATCCAGACAAAGATCAGCGACCCGCCGCGGGACACGATATTGGTCAGGCGGGGATTGTTTTTAAACACCGCCGCGTTTTTGCGGTTGATGCCGGCATGCACCGTCATAAAATCCACACCTTGTTCGGCATGGTGGCGCACCACATTTAAAAAATCCTGTGCGGTAATGTCCTTTAAATCCTTTTCCAAAAACCCCACCGCGTCATAGACCGGCACCGTCCCGATCATGGCGGGCGAGTTGTCCACCAGCCATTGACGGAATTCAGAAGTCTTACCATAAGAGCTCAAATCCATGATCGCCTCGGCTTTCATATCGATCGACCGTAAAACCTTCTCCTTTTCCTTCTCAAAATCCTGACAGTCACGGGATATTCCCAAATTTACGTTGATCTTTGTACGAAGCCCCGTGCCAATGCCCTCATACGAAATAGCCGTATGGTTTTTGTTCGCCGGTATCGCAACCTCCCCACGCGCCACCAGAGCACAGATCTCCTGCGGCGTTTTTTGCTCTTTCTGGGCGACAGTCTTCATAGCCTCGGTAATGATTCCTTTTTTCGCCGCCTCCATTTGTGTTTTATACAATACAAACAACCCCTTTAAAAAATTAAAAAAGCCTGCCCTTGCAGGGCAGGCTTATGTATCCATCATCCGCTCCCTACGGTGGCACTAACCACATCAGGTTCATAGGGTTGGGTTTCCCCTCTCAGCCATAACCGGCACCCCCTGCGCATAACTAGTATACATCATTTATTCTGTTTTGTAAAGCCCCAATTCCGTTTAGTGGTATTTAGGCAGATAATCGCCATGCGCTTCGATCAGATCGTCGCACATCGCCCGGATATCGTCGATCGACAGCTCCGCCGACGTGTGCGGATCCATCATAGCAGCTAAATAAATATATTCCTTCTTGTTGGTCAGCGCCGCCTCTATAGTCAGGTTTTGTACATTAATATTGGTCATATTGAGCGCCGCACACTGCG
>CABSMD010000018.1 GCA_902478725.1 uncultured Clostridia bacterium | reverse complement strand
CAAAAGCCGGTAACTCGAACGGATCAGCCTGTCCAAGCCCGATTCATGCAACCCGAGTTCTTCTAAGAAAAGCAGCTTTTCCTCCTCCGAGAAGCCCGCGATCTCCTGCTCCATCCCGGCACAGATCGGAAGCACCTCCGCCCCCTCTTCCTTCGCGCGCTCTATTACACGCTTGACAAAGGGATTATTCTCCACACCGCCTGCAAACTCATCCTCGGAAACGTTTGCGGCATAAAGCACCTTTTTCTGTGTCAGAAGCGGCATGTCTGAAATCAGTTTTTCCTCCTCTTCCTCCAACGCGACCGTGGAGGCCGGCTTTCCGGCGTCCAGAGCAGCCTTCAGCTTTTCCAGCACGGCCGCTGTGCGGGCATAGACTTTGTCGCCGGTCTTAATCATTTTAACCGTGCGGGCCAAACGCTTGTCCACCATTTCAAGGTCGGCGAGCGCAAGCTCCAATGTGATCGTTTCAATATCCCGCAGCGGGTCGATAGATCCCTCCACATGGACAATATTTTCATTTTCAAAGCAACGGACGACATGGACGATTGCGTCCACCTCGCGGATGTGGGATAAAAACTTGTTTCCCAATCCTTCCCCCCGGCTGGCGCCCTTTACCAAACCCGCAATGTCAACAAACTCAACAACCGCAGGCGTGACCTTCTCCGGCTGATACATCTTGGCCAGCACATCGAGCCGTTCGTCCGGTACGCTCACGATCCCCACATTCGGCTCAATGGTGCAGAACGGATAATTGGCGGCTTCCGCGCCCGCCTTCGTCAGCGCATTAAACAAAGTACTTTTTCCAACATTCGGCAACCCGACAATTCCAAGCTTCATAAAAACAAATACTCCCTTTAATTTATGATATAAAAACAATTTAAAAAGAAACACTAACATTATAGCTTATTAAAATCCATTTGGCAATGGTTCGTTGACAATTTACAGGGAACAATGATATAATTATTTCCTAAATTTAAGAAAAAGGCGGGTGAACAGTATGGATACAAAAATAAAGATTCTGGTGGTCGACGATGAAAGAAACATCTGCGAACTAATCCGTTTGTATCTGGAGAAGGAAGGCTATGAGGTGCTGCTTGCGTTCGACGGCGAACAGGCTCTTTCCATTTTTAAAAACGAAGCGCCTTCGTTGGTGCTGCTCGATATCATGCTGCCCAAAAAGGATGGCCTTGCAGTCTGCCGGGAAATCCGCCAAGTGAGCAACATTCCGGTCATCATGCTGACCGCCAAGGGCGAGACCTTCGACAAGGTGCTGGGACTGGAGCTTGGCGCGGACGACTACGTTGTCAAACCATTTGAAAACAAAGAATTGGTCGCCCGGATCAAGGCGGTGTTGCGCCGATATGACAGCACGCCTGCGCCGGATATGAAAGAGGTCGTCTATCCCGGCCTGATCGTCAATCAAACCAATTATGAGATGAAGATCAACGGCAAACAGATCGATATCCCTCCCAAGGAGCTGGAGGTACTGTATTTCCTCTGCTCCAACCCCAATCAGGTGTTTACCCGTGAGCAGCTGCTCGACAAGGTCTGGGGATTTGATTACTACGGTGATACCCGCACAGTGGACGTGCATATCAAGCGGCTGCGCGAAAAGCTGGGGGAAAATCCTCATTGGCAACTCAAGACGGTGTGGGGCGTCGGATACAAATTTGAGGTGAAGTAGCTTGTTTAAAAAGATATTTGCCGGGAATCTGCTGATATTGTTTATCACCTTCGCTATTACCAGCGGTTCCCTTTTTGGGATTATGCGAAGCTATGTAATCGATAAAAAACAGGCTTCCCTGCTGCAATATGCGCGCGAAATCCGCGATCTGACAGCCTATGTTGTAGAGTATGGCACTGCCGCCGCAGCCGACATGTTCCAGCGCAATCTGGACGCTTATTCCTTTAACCTGCAAGCTGCCGTATTTGTCATCAGCAAGGAAGGAAAGGTGGTTTTTGCATCCCGTCTTAACGAATCGCCGGCCGTCGGTACGGTCTTGCAGCCCAACCAGTATGAGGATGTGGTTAAGGGGCAGACCGTGCAAAAGCTGGGAACATTGGAGGGCCTCTTTGATACTATGGTACTCACGATTGGGATACCTCTCCCCGTAAACGGAAGCAACGAGGGTGCGGTTTTTATCTGTTCCCCTATGCCGGAGGTGAACCAGCTTCTTTATGATGTATTTCTTATCTTTTTGATTTCTGTTTTAATTTCCATGGGGGTTGCGTTCATCGTTATGTATATTGTGTCGAACAAGCTGTCCCAGCCGATCAAAAAGATGAAACGTGCGGCGGAAGATTTTGCAAGCGGCAAGTTCGAAACCCGTATTGAGATTACCTCCGATGATGAAATTGGGGAATTGGCGCGGGCGTTTAACGACATGACCGATGCGCTGGATAATTTGGAAAAAAACCGGCGGGCGTTCGTAGCGGACGTTTCACACGAGCTGCGTACCCCCATGACCACGATTGCCGGTTTTGTAGAGGGAATTTTGGATGGAACCATTACTCCGGACCGGCAGAACGAGTACCTAAGAGTGGTTTTGAGTGAGACCAAGCGGTTGACCCGGCTGGTCAACGACTTGCTGTATGCTGAGCGTTACCGGGACGGGCAGGGAGAATTTCAGCCGTCTGTGTTCGATATCAACGAACTGATCCGTGTTGTACTGATTGGTTTTGAAAAAATCATAACCGAAAAAAATATAGATGTGGAAATCTGTTTCTGCGATGAAACCACACAGGTAGAGGCAGACCGCGACAGCATCCAGCGGGTCATCACAAACCTAGTGGACAATGCGGTCAAGTTTGCCAACCCCGGCGGCGAGATTTCTATTAATGTAAGGATGGACGGTCAGGTGGTTTCGGTTTCGGTGCGCAATACCGGAGAGGTAATCGCGCCTGTTGATTTAAAGCATATCTTCGACCGCTTTTATAAGACCGATAAGTCACGAGGAATTAAAAACGGCGTCGGACTGGGACTTCATATCGTCCAGAGCATCATTGCCCGGCACGGCCAGAGCATCACAGCCAGCAGCGACCTGAAAAACGGTACAGTGTTTACCTTTACCCTGCCATATAAAAAATAGTTTCGGTTTGAGTCTTTCCTGCCCTCCGGCATATGCATAAGAGAGGTATGCAGTGCTGTCCAAAATCCGCCTTGGTTCGATTAAGGTGAAATAAGGGAGTATGCGTTATGTGTGAAATTATGGAGTTTTCCAGCAGAGAGCACTTTCGAAATTGGCTGGGTGATCATTGCCTGTCCAGTGCTGGAGTTTGGCTGCTATTTGGCAAGGCTGGCGGGCCGAAAACGATAAAGGCAGGGGAAGCGCTGGAAGAAGCCCTTTGTTTCGGATGGATTGACGGACAAATGAAAAGTATAGATGACAAAGCCTATAAAAAGTATTTTTCTTTACGAAGAGAAAACAGTAGGTGGTCTGAGAAAAACAAAGCGTTGGCTGAAAAGCTGGAGAAACAAGGGATCATGACCGGTTATGGAAGGATGAAAATAGAAGAAGCCAAGAAAAATGGTCAGTGGGATGCCCCGAAGGCTCCGCCGGTTACAGAGGAACAGATCCTTGCTTTATCGGATCTATTAAAAGATCCTGCTTATACAAATTTTCTGTCAATGCCTTTATCCGTAAAGAAAACATATACCCGGGCATATCTTGACGCAAAGACAGAGGCGGGGCGTACAAAACGCTTGTCATGGATGGTCGAACGGCTCAACAAAAACCTAAAACCAATGTAACCAGTAACGCATGGAGGGAATGATATGGAAAATACGGAAAAATATGTTGAGTTTATAAAACAGGCAGAAGGGTTAAAATCCGTTTTGCGGGAGGCGTGGACTTCCAGCGGAAGACGGGAAAGCACAGCGGAGCATTCCTGGCGGTTAGCGTTGCTGGCAGGGCTGCTTGCCCCTTCTTTCGGAGTTGACCTCGGTAAAACGCTGATGATGTGCCTAATCCATGATTTGGGTGAAATTTATATGGGTGATATCTCGGCGGCCTCTCATCCAAACGAAATGGAAAAACACATAGCGGAAGAACGGGATGTGCAGCGTGTGCTCTCGCAGCTGCCGGAAGATCGGCAAGGAGAGCTTTTGGCCCTGTGGAACGAATACAACGATACTGCTACGGCGGAGGCCAGGCTGGTTAAAGCATTGGATAAAGCGGAGACAATCATACAACACAACCAGGGGAAAAATCCCCCTGATTTCGACTATAATTTTAATTTGGAATATGGAAAACAATATTTTTCAACCCATCCGATCCTCCTAAAGCTGCGGGAATTGCTGGATGCGGATACAGCCAACCATATCCGGAAAGAGGAATAAAAAATGCAACATTTACATTTCGTTCATACTCTTGTCAAAACCTTATAGTACAATAAAGCCATACTAAATCAGAAACGGAGGATTGGATCATGGATAACAATAATTTTTACAATTGGGAAGAACCAAGAAAAGACGAAAATATGCAACCGGACAATGCACGGATGGAAACAGGAAAACCCATCTATACCGAACGGGTCAAGAAAAAGGGACATGCCTTAAAGTACATTTCCTTTGCTTTGGTCGGTGCGGTGCTGGGCAGTTTGCTTTCTACGGGAATTCTGTTGGGATTCGGCAAAGCGCATCCCGGTGGGCAGCCGCAGGTCAGCTATTACTCCAACGAGGCGGCGGATGAAAACAACGCCAGCACAATCAGTAATAAGGGACGGACAAAGCTTGCTGATGAGGACGTCGCCGAAAAAGTCGGCCCGGCCGTAGTAGGCATCATCAACAGTGCCAACTTCTTTCAGCAGAATGTGGAGCAGGGCAGCGGCTCCGGCATCATCATCAACGCGGATGGTTATATTGTAACCAATAACCATGTCATTGAAAATGCGTCCAGCCTGAAGGTTATCTTAAATAACAGCGAGGAATACGCGGCGAAGGTCATTGGCACCGACCCGCAGACCGATCTGGCCGTCCTCAAGATTGAAGCCGGCAAGGAGCTTCCTTACGCGACCTTCGGCGATTCCGCGGATTTAAAGGCCGGTGAAACGGCCATCGCGATCGGCAACCCACTTGGAACCGAGTTTGCCGGTACGGTGACCAAGGGCGTCATCAGCGCGCTCAACCGGAGCGTAACAGTGGAAGGCAAGCAATTGACCCTGATCCAGACCGATGCTGCGATCAACCCCGGTAATTCCGGCGGCGCGCTGGTCAACTCCTACGGGGAGGTTGTTGGAATCAATACGGTTAAAATCTCAAGCGGCGACGTAGAGGGCCTGGGCTTTGCGATTCCGATCAATGAAGCGAAGCCGATCATACAAGACCTGATGGAGGACGGTTATGTCAAAGGGCGTCCGGTCATCGGACTCTCCGGCAGGGAGATGACGCAGGAAATGGCCCGTACCTATGGGTATGTCACCGGCGTGTATGTTGTTGAGGTTACGCCTTTCTCCGGTGCGGAGCGTGCCGGAATCAAGGCGGGCGACGTCATCACAAAGGTGGAGGACCAGGAGGTCAAGACGGTGGAAGATATCAACAATATCCGCGATTCCCACCAGATAGGCGACAAGCTCAAATTTGAGATTGACCGCAGAGGGCAAAAGCTGACCGTTGAAGTCGAACTTGGAGAGGACAAACCAACCACATCGCAATAAATGATAAAGCGGCAGGATCCGCACAGCTTCTGTGCGGATCTTTTGCTTTATTCTAAAATGATACAAAGGAGAGCCTGTACCGATGAAACAGTTTGAAACCGGCGCAATGCTTATCTATGATTTGCTGTTTGACCATTACAAAGAGCAGCACTGGTGGCCCGCCGAAAGCGCGTTCGAAATGATGATCGGCGCAATTCTGACTCAAAATACCGCCTGGACCAACGTAGAACGCTGCATCGAAGCCCTGCGGGATTCCCTTACCCCAAAGCAGCTTTGGGCCATGGATCCTGCGGCTTTGGGGGAGAGGATCCGGCCCAGCGGGTACTATAACCAAAAGGCTAAAAAAATAAAATTCTTTTTGGAATGGTATCAGAAGTACCAGTTTGACGAACAAAAGGTGCAGGCAGTCCCTACCGGTGTGTTACGTGAAGAATTGCTTGCAATCCATGGGATCGGAAAGGAAACGGCGGATTCCATTTTGCTCTATGCGTTTGGGCGGGAACGCTTCGTGGTTGACGCCTATACCAGGCGTTTATTCCAGAGGCTGGGGTTTGACAGCGACTTTTCCTATGACAGCCTGGCCGACAGCCTTGCTCAAAACGTACCCGCCGGGTGCTTTAACGAATACCATGCCTTGATCGTCCGTCACTGTAAGGAGCACTGCCGCGTAAAACCCTCATGCGAGGGCTGTCCTCTGCGTGAGGAGTGTGAGGTACCTTGACATTTTTTCGTTTTCGGCTATAATAAAAACAAACAGTCGTATGATGCGGCCAGGGAGGCGATGGGATGAATCTGGAACGGACTTCCTCTTTTTTTATGGAATATAAAAATACCGAAAGCCAGTTTGCCGTCACGGAAGGGCACTACCATGACGCTTATGAGATCATGTATTATAAACGGGCGGAGCTGGACTTTTTTAACAAGGACAATAAATACCATATCAAAGACGGCGATATCGTATTTATCAGGGCCTATGAATTGCACCGGTCCATTTATCATACCTCTCCCCATTACGAGAGGTATGTCATTAACTTTAAAAAGGAGTATATCCTGCCCCTGCTTAAGGCCTCCGGCGCGCTGCCCCTGTTTGAGCAGCTGGAAAAAAGCCCCGTCCGGCGGTTTTCCACGACCCTCAAGCATCGAAACGAACTGGAGTCTGTGATGCAGGAAATTTATAAGCAATATCAAAAAAGCGGTGAAACGCGCGAGCTGCTGCTCAAAGTAAACTTCCTCTTTCTGATTGCCAAGCTTGACGGCCTGCGCAAGCATACGGCGCCGCAGCAGGGGGACTGTAAAGAGGAACAGGTCAAGCGCCTGATTCAGGCCATCGACAAATCCTACGCCCAGGCCCTCACGCTTGATGAGTTGGCGGCCCAGATGAATCTGAACAAATATCATATGTGCCATATTTTCAAAGAAATCACCGGCTTTACCATCATCGAATATCTACAATACCGGCGTGTGATTGCGGCGCAGAAGTTGCTGGTGAGTACCGAAAAATCCATTGATTTTATCGGCAGTGAATGTGGCTTTGGCAACCTGCATCACTTTTACAGGGTTTTTAAGACGATTGCCGGCAACACGCCGGCCCGTTACCGTAAAGAAAAACAAACACCGGCTCGCCTGCCGGTGTTTGAAACGGATGATTTGTAATTTTATACGCTAAAATAGTCTTTCCCGATACAATCGATTTTACTGCCGGTAAAAAACGGGGGTTGTCTCCCGCCATGCGCCGTCAAAGTCCTCCCATGGTGCAAAATGCAGCTCCATGAGACCATGCCAGTCGCGCGGGGTATTGTGTGTTTTGAGGGAACCCTTTTGTTTCCCATCGTCCAACTCTACCGGCATTTCGTTATAGGAGACCAAAAAATTGCCCAGCAACCCGATCATATAATACTTATCCCCCCGGTGCCGCTTCTCCTCCTGCAACTGGTAATGGTAAAAGACATAGCTCGCCACCATCTCCGGTCTCAGATAAACGACGCGGATGCTTGGGGTTTTGGGTATTTTACGTTTCCAGTCTTCTCCGTTTGTGATAGCGGAATAGTGAAAAATTTCCGGCATCAAAATCCATGCCGTCCCGTCCGGGAGGGATTTTGGCAGTCCGCTTACCACCGACTCCGGTGGTGCGTCCTTTTGATCTGTCTCATAATACAAAAACAGCTTGCCATCCCAGGCCGACAGAAAAACATGGTGTGTTGTTTCCTTCCCCTTTATGTCCCCGGGCGAACCAAAGCCCATGTACAGGTAACGGTAGAGCATCAAAATCACTCCTTTGATAAATTCAGGTATTTACGTGCATATTCCCTTACCTTATCTCTTCGCTCCAGTACCTGCTGATTCCTCTTTCCATTTAAAATTAATGTACAGGAAAATGAATCGGAAAAAATCACTTCCCAGATCCCCTGCTCCGCCATTTTGTCTCCTGCGGCCGCACTGCGTACCAGTGCCGTGAAGGCATAACAAAACAGGCTGTGGTCAGCGACCTCCTGCATTTTCCGCAGCAGGAGGGGGGTGTACTCGCCTTTGTTGAATTTCCCCAGAAAATAGAGTGCAAACGGCTCGTTCTCATACTCCCTCAAAATCCCCGCTGCCCCGGCATCGCCCTGTAACGCAAGTGCGATGGCCGCGCGATAGCGTACCCTTTTATCTTGTGTAAGAGTCAGCAGGTCTTCACGCGGCATCTCCCGGGCCGCCAGATAGGTACCGCAGCCGCAAAGCCGTTTGTCGTCGGAGCGTATAGCGGCTTTTAAATCCTTTTTAGCTTCCAGCATCTGCTCCGAAAGCATCGGTTCCTCCAGATAAATTTCACGCCGGATCAATTCCTTCCTGACCGCTTCGTAGCATTCCAGCGGCTCTTTGCCCAATTTTATCGCTGTGACGGCCGCGACCGCCGCCGCCTCTCCCGAGCGCATTACATTCTTTTTCAGGCGCGCCGGTGCAAGTGCGTCATGGCGGATATCCATACTTAACCCGGCGGCCAGGATGCCGTCCAGTCCTGCCGGAACCGACGCTCCGAACGGCACCGGCTGGTTTAGTACAACGTCGCTGATCCCGCAGGCCAGAAAATCATTTACGGTATCGCTTTCAAACGCGCCGTCGTAGAGATGGGTGTCGTAGCTGCCGGACAGATAAAAAAACGGTTTGTCCACCCTTTGCATCAACAGCAGATCCTCTCCCGTCAAAGCATCTCTGCCCACGCAGGATACCCCTTCGCGCTTACCCAAAAACGGCCCAAGTGCGACCAGGGGGCTGTCCCCTTCTTCCCTGCTGTATGCGCCGATGTTGTCAGCCGTCGCATACCCATGCGTGACCGCTTCGGCCACCTCTTCGGTGCAGCCGGTATCGGCAAACCCGTTGTCACGGTATACCTGCTCCAGTTCGCCGTCCTTATTTATGATAAACGATACCAGAGAATACGCCTGGCACTGCCCATCAAACTCCCGGCCAGATTTGACCCCCAGGTGCGCCAGCTTGCAAGCAACGGCCTCGGAGGTCGCGTCAATCAGCATCCGGCAGCCAAAATCGGCCACCCTGCCGCCAAAAAGTGTACGGACGCCGATTACCCTGCCACTGTCAACCCAGATACCCGTTACGACCGATTCGTATAGAATAGTGCCGCCCAACTCGTGAAAGCGCTTTTCATATACATACTTTTTGGCTTCCATGTGGATGCCCTCGCACCAGGATTTCATCGCGCAATAAGGGCCCTGTGACTCTTGTTTGATCTGTGTGTCCAGCTCATGGATCGTCCCTTTGAGCGCCTTTCCGTAATAATATCCCGTAACGATACCGCTTCCAATGCCGCCTAAAAAGCTGCCCATTTCAATGCAAAGGGTCTTTACGCCCTCCCCCGCCGCCGTGACTGCCGCGATTGCGCCGGCCGTACCGCCACCCGCGATAATGATATCGTAGTGCTGCTCAAAAACTGCTTCTGTTTTTTCGGCTGTATTGCATCCGTTCTCTATCGTCCTTAATTCCATAGCGGCCCTCCCGTCCCTGTAGCGCTTTCCCGCAATTCGAGGCCGCGGACATATCCTGCCTCAAATGCCTCAAACGGATCTTTGTTTTCCGAATAGGAATATTCGAACGCAAACGCCGTCATAATCAACTGGATGGATTCTTGCTCGTGAAGCCAGTCGATCAGCCTCAACCGCGCGGAAGTATACGACTCGTCCAGCGTAGCCGGAAACCGCAGCAAGTACTGCCCCGGATGAAAGGTTTGGGTGCAATAAGGACCCAGCCCAAAAACAAGGGCGTTGAAGCTCTTGGAAACCGCTTGCCGCTTGGTTGGGATCACATTTCGACATGAGAGTTTTTTTGCTCCCTCCCAGTTATGTACCGTCACCTCAAACCCGTATGCTGTCTGTTTTACAGCCGATACAAACGATTGGTAGCGGATGGCGATCCGGTGTTTTTCAATAATCTGATACAACCGGACCGCGCCACCAATTGTATCCACAATCCGTTCACGAATCAGGTTATTTTGTTTAAAATCACGGTAGAGCGCTTCCCCGTGTACGGTCTGATAACCGCATTCCCCCATTGCAAAGCAGGGGGAAAACTCATCAACAAACAGATTGTCGGAGAGGATCAGATTGTTCCCGCCATGCGCCAAGCAAAACCCCACCGGCCCATAGCCAGCCCCAATGATGATATTGTCGTACATGCATTCACCCCATTATAAAATGTCTTGCTCCCCGGTTGTTTGAAATTCCGGCAGGCTTTCGGCGCAAGCAACCAAAAAGACGAAAGCCCGCCGGAATCGGTATCCCTAGTAAATTGTGAGAGAACGGATCAACTCATCGATTAAGAAGGTTTCCTCCTTGTCAATCATGCCCTCCGATTCACTCACTACGATCAGGCCCTTATCATCCCAGAACACCTGTTTCCCCAGCGCCTCGACGATTGCGCGCAGCGGAACCATTGTCCGTTCCTCAATTGTCTGCGCCGGCACATCCAGTGTCACACCTGCTCCGTCCACATCCATCCGGTCGCTGCCGATCTGCAGGGTGACGGTTTGCCCGCCCTGCTCGACCGTGACCGTCTGGGTGTTCTCCTCCCAGCCGACCTTTGCGCCAAAACTTTCTGCGATAAAGCGAACCGGCACAAGTGTCCGGCCGTCTTTGACAACCGGCTGAACCTTCTGGTTCTGCGGATCGACCAACGTTTTTGTTCCTTTGGCAACCGCGCGCGGGGAGCCAATATACAGCATGACAGAATCCTTTCCAATCTGCCCGGTTCTCTCCTCATAGGTTCCGATCTTGCCAAACGGGATCGGTTCAAAATCAGGAAGCTTTGTGTAGACCTCGCTGTCCTCCCGCAGGGTAAAATCCTGGTTTTTGTAATCCACAAAGTTGTTTTTGTCCTTTATGGTGATATTATTTTCCATTGTACCGTACTTGACTACCTCTTCGGTCACTTCATAGTCCGGTGTGTTAAAAGAAACATTGCCCGAGATCACGTTGTATTTGGGAATCTGCGGCTCATCCTCTAAGATATTGACCAGCTCCGGATAAGCCGCCGACCAGATCTCATTCTGGTAGGGCACCGCGTCAAGATTGCGGCGGATTTCGCTGTCCTTGCCGGAATCCATCCATGTCAGCCCCCGGCTGTCCATCCGAAACGGCTCCTTGCAATCGATCATGATGTTATTCTGGAAGGTGTTGTTCCGGCCGCCGCCATAAAGCGTGACCGCCACAAGGTTATAAAAAACATTGCCGTAAACCTCGGTGGAGGAATGCATGTCGTCCAGATAAACCCCTTGAATCGTCATGCCGGTGTTGGTATCGATCATCGACATGTCGTGGATGTAGTTATAGCGGATCACGTTTCCGCGTGAGGCCCAGCTTCTGCCGGAATAGATCGCCCCCTGGTCGGAGGTGTCCATACAGGCCTTGGACACGTCGTTGTATTCTAGGATATGATTATTGCCAAAATAGAGGATCGCAATGCTGTTGCACTCCCGTACGACATTGTGGGAAATCAGCGTTCCCACGCCGCGCGCCTCGATTCCGTATGCACCGGTCGGCTTGACCTGCTGAAACCGTTCGATGACATTGTTGGTAATGACGTTCTCGCCGGAGGTCAGGGTATCCCGGTCGCCGCCTTCCATAAAGACCGCGCGGCTGCCCACATCGTGGATATGGTTGCTGACCACGCTGCATTTTGTTCCGGTAATGCTGATTACAGTGTCCATAATATAGGAGAACTCACAATCCGCGATCAGCAGATTTTCCACACCCTCGGCAAGGATGCCCTGGCCCAGGCTTTTTTGGAAGTTGATCCCCTTGATCGATATATCCTTTGCCCCCTCGATGGTGATAAAGGTCTGATCGTTTGTGACCAGCTCCACCTTTGTGTCCCCTTGCAACGTTTGCGAAGGGTAAAGATAGAGAACCCCATTCGTCCGGTCAAGGTACCATTCCCCCGGCGCGTCAAGCTCCTCCAGAAGATTGAAGAAATACATCCGTCGGTTTTCTGTCACGCCATAAAAGCTGGGCCAGTCGGATAGAATGGTGTTTTTATCATCAAAATCGATGGTGACGTTGAAATCCGCCTCCGCCCAGTCGTGCATAAAGTAACCGAATACCCAGATTTCCTCCGCGTTCTTCCATTGATCCAGCCGCTTGTCGTTGGTGCGGATCTTGAACCCTTTGAAATCCTCCGGTTTCAAACTCTCGTCGTTTCGCGGGACGGAACCCTGCTCGATCACCTCGTCGATGTTAATGTAGCCCTCATTCGGGTATCTGGCAAGGGTCTGCATTTGGTCATCGACATACAGGGCGGTTGAAAAACCCGGATCGGGCATTGTGCCGCGGCCCTGGTTTTTGATCCTGCCATATTCGGTAATGCCAAGCGATTTCAAATCAGCCGACAGAATTTTATCCCGTGCGGATTTGTCTACGATTCTGTTTAAAATTGCTTCGTCCGTCACCTTTTTGAAGGCGCTTCCATCCACCTTTGACGCACCGGAAATCACGACCTCCTCATCCATATAGGAACGGAAGGTCAAGCCGCTGTCCTGCTCTGTCAGGGTCAAGGTGTCGTTTACCTCGTATAACCCGCCCCGAATATTGACAACCGCCTTGCCGTCTCCCGTTCGGGCGATGTCGCGCGCCTTTTCAAAGGTCGCGACCGGATGCGCAAGGCTGCCATCCGCGCTGTCGCTGCCGTCTGTCGCAACATAAATCATCATGGGTTGTTCCTCCGCCGCATAAGCGGGAACCATGCCCGCCGGTGCCGTAAATATTAATGCAAATGCCGCCAATAAAGCCACTAGCTTTTTCATTTTATAGTTCCTTTCTGCACTTATTTTATAGTTCTTTTCTCTTTATTATATAACGCCTTCGCTATACAGCGCCTCTGTTTTTATATTGCCCCCTGCCGTCCACCGGCAGGGGGAATAAGGAGAAATGAAGAAGATCAGCTATTTTGATCCAGTAGTCTCTTTAATACCGCGACTGCCTGTGCACGGGTGGTGTTCTCGTGTGGGGCGAAAGTATCCGGCGTGACCCCGCTGATCAGACCGGCTGCCGCCGCAGTATCCACCGGCTCACAGGCCCATTCCGAAATTTCAGCCTTGTCGGCAAACCGTTCGAGCCCACCGCCCTGCGGCGCTCTCCCCAGGAAAGCATACGCCTTGGCGATGATGACCGCCATTTCCTCCCGTGTGATCCGATCATCCGGCCTAAACTGCCCGTTGTAGCCAGTGATTAACCCCGCACCTGCCGCGAAGCTGACATAGGGATAATACCATTCGTCCTCCGGTACGTCTTCAAACGTTATCTTTTCTGTCGCATCACCGGATAGCTTTAGGGCACGGGACACCAGTGTCGCAAACTCCGCCCGGGTAACGCTGCGCTCCGGCTCAAAGGTATTTTCGGTGACGCCGGAGACGATCCCCCGTCCCGCCATATCCTCAATATCGGCCTGTGCCCAATGGCCTGCAATGTCTATGAAGTGAAGGCCGTTCCCGTCATTGCCAGATGTGCTGCCGGTATTATCCTGTCCTGAGATTCCGATTCCGGCAGGGTTGCCCGCTCCGCTGCCATAAGTAGGACCACTCCCGCCCTGACTACTGGGCTGGTAGGTTGGATAAACGGTCGGGGTTGGTTCTGATGAGCCGTCACGGTCATAAAGCACCAATTCCTGTAACGCCGTCGCATTCAGAACGACCGCTTCCCCGCTGTTCGACTTTTTCACCGGAGAGGTGTTGGAGCCGACCGCCACCAGCTTGCCAGCATTGATTGCGCTGATACGTTTCTCTGAAACGCCTTCAATTTTAAGGGTTACCTCCTTGGAGAACCGGGTGTTTTCGTTCGCCAAAACCACAGCCATGATATCTTTGGCGTTATTGATTGCCACACTCGGCGCTGGATTTGTGGTATAGAAGGAAAGCTTCGCCTCGCCTGACCCTGTTACCACCGTTCCGGCCGGAATGGTAAACACCGTTTTTCTCTGCACGCCATCCACCGTAAGGACACCGGTCACCGTTATGCCCGGAAGGGCGCAGCCTTTGGGCAGGGTGACATACCCGTTTTGCGGGATATCGATTTTGGCGCTGTCCATAAAGCGGTTTACGACGGCGGTTGCTCCCGCGGGCAAGGTGACTTCCTTTACAATCGCACCACGGAGTGCCGCCATTGCCGTGCGCAACGCCTCACCGGCCGTTTCCTTTTCCGTTTCTGTTGCGGCCGATTTGGCGGCATCTATGGCGGATTGCAGGGCGGTCCTTTTCTCCTGCGCTACCTGGCCCAGAGCTTCCCCGGCCTGCACGCCGCTATGCATCTCCTCCGCCTCGGAGATCATCTGATCCAGTGACAACGGTTCGATTACCAGATAGGCCGCCGACTGTGCTACTTCCCCGGTGAGCATACGCTCATCCATGGGTTTTATTTCATATTTAATATACTTTCCGATATAGCTCTCATCCAGATACAACTCTTTTCCTGCTTTGCCGGGAATCCTGCTGAATGCGCCGTTTGCCGAATCGGAGACGTACCAGGTGATTTCAGAAAAGCCTTCTCTGTCCCCATCGGGGTCGGTAAAGGTGTAGGCTGCCTTTGCCGCCGCGCTTGCCATCGCGCCGCCGGAGAGCCCCAGACCGGACACGGACGGGGCGCGGCCGCCGACATAGCGGGTTTCTCCATCCGCTTCGACCGGCTGCAAACCGATCCGTTCGGTTGGGATGTTTTCAAAGTCCGGGGCCTTTGTCCTTACCTCCGCCAGGCCGTCGTTCGTCAATTTAAAATTTTTGCCATATTCTGTAAATATAGATGCACCGGAGGACAGCTTGCCGTCCTTACTGGTATAGGTATTGGATTCGACACAATTATTGGCATCCTGCGCAAGCGTCTGATCCAGCTTGACCGCGACATTGTTTCTAAACACACCACTCAGGGACGGCGATTTATCCTTGGCTATCGCGGTCAGAGCCTCCACATCCTTCTCTGCGTCGAGCCCCTTGAGGTTCTGCTCATAGTAGGAGGTGGAAAACAGCTCGTTGAGCCACTTCCATTGGGTATCTTTATAATGCTGCTTCCAGACTTCACTGTCAAACCCCACCTTCTGCATTTTAGACCAGATGGAGGAGTTGGCTTTGCTGTATTTATCCTGCACCCACAGCCACCAGCGATCCTGAAGCGAACGGTCGGAGCCCTGGTTCCACGGTTGAAAACGGGTAGCGGAAGGAGAATCCACAAAGATGTTGTTTTCCACCCTCATGAACTGGCCGCCGTTGGTCTTGATCGGGAAACTTACGCTGGGCGTTCCACCCTGGTCGGTGGTCAGGGTACCGCGGTAAAAAATGTTTCCATAGATATAGCCGCCCGCCGCGCCGTCGTCGGTGAAGATGGACTGCTGGCCGTAGCCGCCATAGGTATTGCCGACGTCATGGAAATAGTTGTACTTAATCTCAATGCCCAGCATGGTCGGATCGCGCCCCCAGGTTACAGCCCCCGCGTCGGAGGACAGGCGTACCGCATCATGCACCTCGTTATAATTGAACTGGATATCATTCGCTTCCACAAACTGTACCAGGTAGGCGGTCGCGTCGTAAAGCTCGTTGTTTTCGATCACATGGCCGACCCCGGTCGCCCGGATGAGCGAGGCCCCGCCCACCGGATACACACGGTCGCCGGAATGGATCCGGTTATTGCGGATGACATGGCCGGATGGGGTCAGGGTCTTGCGGTCGCCGCCGGAAATATGAATGCCGCCGGTGCCGTTATTGCCGCCCAGGTCATAGATATGGCAGTTTTCTACCGTACAGTTTTTACCGGACAAGGTAACGGCGTTTGAGGAGGTATGAGAAAGCTCACAGTTTTGGATCGTGATTCCGTCCACTCCGGTTGCGTCCACAATATTGCCGCGCGTTTCGGTGAAGGTCAGTCCATCAAAGGTGATATGGCTTGCACCGCTCAGGTTCAGCATGGAGGTATCCAGCAGGGACACCGCCAGCTCAGCCCCCTCCAGATCAGACGGCGGATAGAAATACAAGATTCCGTTCTCCCGGTCGATATAGCACTCGCCCGGCTGGTCGAGCTCCTCAATCAGGTTGAAGAAGTAGAATTTACGGCCAACCGCCGGTGCGTACTGGGTGCCGCTCGCGGAAGTAAACCGCTTGTTTTGAGGATCAATCGTTTTGATCCGGTTGCTGACACCGGCCCAGGTATAGCCGATGTTACCCCAGATAAACAGATCGTTCTCCACTTTGGATATATCCCACAACTTTGCCCTGTCCTCGGGATCGTCATAGCCGAGGGTAAAATTGGGATTCTGCCCCTGGGCAAAATTAATGTTTAAAAAGGAATCGTTCGGCCAGCGCGCAAGAGTCAGCGCCTTGCCATTAAAATACACCTCCATCGGCTGCCAGCCCTTTTGCGCGTATCCATAGCCGTCCGGTAACGCCGGGATATCTGTGATCCCCTGGGCATGAAGATCGATCTGCACCAGACGGGTTTTGGCATACGGATCGATCACGCGGCCCAACACCGCCTGGTCGGTGACGGGAACGGCCAAACCGGTATCCAGCGTTTTTCCGCCGACAAACCGCACCTCCCCGTCACCATAGGCCCGATACACCACCGGATTCTCCGCCGTGCCCGAATCTGCGGCGGTAAAGCTGACGGTTTCGGCCAGGTCATACTCTCCCGCTTGGAACAGCACGGTCACAGGCGCCTGGTTGGCAAGACTCTGTACCGCCGTTTTTGCCTTTTCCATGGTTGCAAACGGTTTGGATTGCGTACCGGGGTTTTCGTCGTCCCCGTCCGGCGCGACATAGAAGACAAATCCGTCGGCATCGGAGGTGACCAGCACCGGCGCAGAAATCTTGGGCATTCCCGCAAGGCCGGAGGTATCCACCGGCGTAACGGTCAGGCGGATATATGTATTCTTATCCGCAAAGACCGGGGTATACTTTCTGGTGGACGCGACGGTGGTAAAATCGCCGTCCGCCGTATCGGCACGCTCCCACAAAAACAGGCTTTCACCCTCCGGTTTATTGGAAGAGGATGGCTGATAGGTATAGCCCGGGGACAGTTCATTGCCAACCTCCGGTTCGCCGATGATCGTCACTTCCCCGTTGATGGCAGGCGGTGCGGCAAGCTCCTGCACCGGGCCGGCCGCATCCGAGTAAACCGTGTCGCCGTCGGGCGTACCGTCCTGTTTGGTTGGCGTGACTCCCACCCGCAGGAAGCGGCCTTGATCGCCCGCCGCAATGGTATAGGAAACGGCGTTCGCACCATCTACCGGCTGCCAGCCGTCGGTTCCGTTTGCAGAAGACTCCCACGTATAAACAGGAGCTCCGGCAGTATAGCCGCCTGGGTAATAGATATCCGCTTCCGCCGTCAGCGTCCCGCCGACCATGGCGGCCCCTTTTATAGAAACGGATCTTACAAGCGGGGCATCCCGATAAATCCTTACGTTATCGATCAAAAACGGAATGGTATGACCGGCCGCGCTGTGGTAGGAGGTGGAATAAGCAATGTTGGGAATCTTTGTCCCCGCCTCGGTATAGCCCCACGGATGTCCACCACTGACCAGCTGGTAGCCGTTTACGAACACATCCATCGTTCCGATCTCGGTATCGATCTCCACACGGAGGGTATGCCAGGTTTTATAGGGAATCCGTCCCCCATTGATCGGGTGAGGGGCGGTCTGCGCGGCTCCGTCGGCGCTTCGGTGTACCGGACGGACATCAAAGCCGTTTGCATCGGAATTCCCGATGGTAAACATAAGGATACACTGATTCTTGTCGTCATAGATGTCAAAAAACTTGATAGCAGAGGAAGCCGCCTCCCGCCCTTCCAGACGGAACTGGCCTTCAAAGATGATTTTGCCGGTTTTCGTGCCGCCGAAATCAATCTTCGCCTTCGCCCCGTTCTCCATATTAGATAGGAGCGCGCCGTCCTTGCCGTCATTCGGCGCCGGCGTGTACGGCAAGTATTCTGTTACGCCGTCGGCCGGACGCTCTACCGTTTTGAACGATGCCGGCGTGACGCCGTCCAGATTGTCATTGAAATTTTGCTCAAACACATTCGTCTGTGCAAGCACCACTCCCTGAAAACCCGACAGGATGATGCACACAGCCAAAAGGAACGCAAAAAAACGCTTTTGACTAAAAAATTTCATAGTTTTTCCCTCCCTTTTATTCTCTGTTGCAGCTTTATTGTAGCCCGTATCCACTGATATCGCTATCGATATATTGCTTAAAATTTTAGCTTGGTTTCTTTTTTCATTGCTATTGGTAAGAATTTGTATTATACTGTTTCTTAAGGAGGGATCAGGATGGAATTTCAAGCCTATTATCGAAAAAAGGGCGGGGAAAATACGCCTCCGGCCCGGCACAGCAAGGTAGTCGACGACATTTCCTGTCTGCAGTCCTACCATGACTCGGCCGGGCAAAGACACCGGTTTTTAATTGGTGGAATTCGTTTGATGGATGAATCCGGTAATAAAATTTTTCAGGTAGACGGCGACTCCCCGGCCGTCCGGCCCGGCCGCTTCACAGTTGTCCAAAGGCCGGATGATGCGGACACAGATTTTCGGACGCAGATTTCGGATGATAAGAAACGCGCGTTTCTCTCGGATACGTCGAGTACAGAAAAGGCGGTTATTGATTTGAACGGACATTACTCCGGAAAGATCACCTTTGAGGGGGATTTTCGGCTGGAGGGGCCGGGCGCACCGGAAAGCACAGTCAAGTTTTTTGACGCTTATGACAGCCGGGGAAACAACATTTTTAAGATCACCGTTGGAAACACCTATCCGCAAGGGTATGAAATCCGCCCTGTGTACAGCACACTGGAAGGGTCACGGGTGACAAGCTGCCTCAAGGTCGGCGGAGAGTTTTTACGCTATCGGACCTGGTATACGGTGCGGGTAGAGATCGACACCATAGCGGATACTTTGAAATTCTTTATAAACAATGTGCAGATCGGCGCTGACATCTGCTATCCCTATCTCGATGCGGACGAGTGCTTTGTCATCATGCAGCCCTGCACCAACGGCGGTTATGTCCTGATTAAAGATAAAATCTACCCGATCACACAGGGGGCGGTCTATATCATTCCGGAAAGCGAAGTGCACAGCATCAACCCTTCTGACACCGGACAGTTTATCCGCAACAAGCTAACGGTTTCCAAAAGTTTTGTGTATCCTATGATTGAGACGCTGGAAATGCAGCCGGTTTGGGATACCCTGTTCCGCTACCGGAAAAATGTGTACCGGGTGTTCGCCTATCGGATCACGTTGGAAATCGACGAGCTGTTCCGCAAAATCAGCTACGTGGCAGAAGACACGGATTTTACCGGACGCGCCCTGGTACAGGCGTATTTGGCCGAATTGTTCATGCTCCTTTATAAAAGCGAGTTTCAATCCGCCTACAATTATCCCAAGCATATCTCTCACATGATGAAATTCGTCAACGAGCATTTATTTGAAAATTTCAGCATCGATCAGCTTTGCCGCAGCATCCCTATCAGCAAGTCTTACGCATGCAGTTCCTTTAAGACGGTCACGAATATGACCATCACACAATACATCATCCAGCGCCGGCTGGCCGAAGCAAAAAAAATGATCCTCGCCGGTGAACAAAGCATTTCGGAAATCGCAATGGCGACGGGGTTCTCCAGCTTCTCCTTTTTCTGTCAGACGTTTCGAAAGTATGAGGGCTGCACCCCACTTGCGTTTCGTAAAATGTACCGCGGTCAATAAATAAAGATGCCCTAACCGTGTTGGGGCATCTCTATTTGCTTGTAAGCCGGAGTTTTTTAAAATTCTTTGGCGATATGCCGACTTCATTGGTAAACGCTTTGATAAAATTGGTATAGTCATTAAATCCGCACTGCTCCGCAGTGGCCTTGACAGTCCCGCCCTCACGCAGGAGCTGCTTGGCCTCAAGTATCTTCCGGTAAACGATGTATTGCTTTGCCGACATGTTCAGATTCTTTTTAAATTCCTGGTACAGGGTCGTTTTACTGACATAGAGTGCGTTTGCCATCTCCTCTACCTGAATGGGAGTAGCCAGACGGCTTTCGACATACTCGACCGCACGGGCAATCAAAGGACTGTGCTCAAACATTTCATCCTTCAGCCGGGCATCCGCATACAGCTTGCGAACCAGCAGGGCAAGAATCCTGACCGCGCCGGATAACTCGATCAACCTTTTATTGCACGCATCACACATAACCTGATCCCGAAAACTTTCATGACACACCTCTTTAAAATGTTGGGCCTCCGGCTCGGGGATCGTCAGCTTGTACCGCTTCTCCATACCGATTTTATTAAACAGTGTGTACAGGCGCGTATCGATCTGCGGGTTGGAATCCAAAAACGAAAACAGATGTGCGTTTACATGCAGCACGTACCGCTCATACATTTCACCGGTTTTGGATACCAGCAGATGCGTTACCAACGGAGGAATGATAAAAATATCGTTGGGCAAAACCGGGTGCTTCACCCCATTGATCAAAAAGTAATCGGCACCGCTGATGCTGAAATAGATTTCGTATACATTATGCAGATGCGGTATAAAAGCCCCATCCCTATATATGCTTACCGCTTTACTATATGAAAGATGGTACAGAGTCTCTAATTCTTCCAATTTATCCATATCTCTCCCCCTTTCAGTGCAAAAGGCGGCACTGTTCCGCCAACATACCGAATTTGGGTATAGTTTAACATAGGTATAATGATTTTGCAAGTTTTTTTAATGAAAAACACAAGAATTATATGGTGAAAAAAAGTATAATAAGGCTACAAATTTATAGGAGGGATACTATGAAGAAGGGGATTTGTTTAGTTGTTGTATTTTTGTTTTTAATGACATCTTTTAGTTTGACAGCATTTGCTGCGCCGGTGGACAAGATGGTTCATGAAACCGTGTTTAACGACGCTACCTTGTACCCCGTAGGGATTGACCTGAACAAGGTGTCGGCCCAAGCGCCTTGGAAGGAACAAAACAGCGGCGCAAACGGCGGCCGCATGGTTATAGGGGCAAACGCAAACGAGGCAGGGACAGGCAACGCAATCGTTTCACAATGGGAGGGCGGAGAAATCAGATTTTTTTATCAATCAACTACCGTTCCTATCCCCATTGAAAAGGGAAAGAGCTATGAGTTACGGGTCAGGATGAAGTCCAACGCTGGATCGGAATCCCCGATCCAAGTACAGGTATTGCCATTTAACAAGCAACCGGCCGCTTATCATACATATCAGGTATGGTGCAAAGGAAGAACAGGTTATCAGGCGGTTTCCAGTATGATTAATCTTTCGTTTGCTACCACCTATCCGGCTAATACAACCGATTGGCAGACTGTAAAAATTCCGTTTTCATTTCTCGGCATCAAGGACGCAGAGGGAAATGAGATCGATTCTTTTCCAATCCACCCGGCACTTGCTTTTATAAACAGGCCGGATGTAATGAATCAATATACGATCGAAAGCGTCGGCGTTTACGAAGTCGACGACGGTAACCTGACGATCAAGGTCGCATCTACGGCAAACGGCAAGGTACTCGACGGCACGACAGATGTAACGGGTACGGATGTGGCCGTTCTCAGCGGTGGTTCCAAGACCTTTAAGCTGGAACCCGACAGCGGCTATCAGATCTCGAAGGTCATGTATGGCTCGACTGATATTACATCAACCGTAAACGCGCAAAATGAGGTCACGGTAAATAATGTTACCACAGATGGTCAGACCCTGACGGTTACCTTTGTTCAAAGCCAGTCGCTGATTCCGACCGTTGCAATCAGCTCCAACGTGATTCAGGGATTGTATCATTTCGATCCGACTAAGCCGGAATACAACAGCTTCCTCCTGTATATCACGATTGGTAAGCCGGACACCCTAAGCTGGGATAGCATCGCTTACGGTGTGGTGGTGACCGACAAGGACGGCAGTAAGAAGGATGTTACGTTACGGGCGGAAAGGGTTACAAGCGACGGGACATTTGGTATCCGCGCGTTTGGCGCGGCGCTGGAGACCGGAAAGACTTACACCGTAAAGGCCTATGTGACCACCTCTACGGGAGAGACAAGCTACAGCGATCCAAAAGATATCACCATTCAATAAGCATTCAGAACGGCCAAGCCTGTTTAAACAGGCTTGGCCGCTGACACAGAAACTATATTAGAGCTCACAAAAGGAGAGGGGAAATCCCCTCTCCTTTTCATTCATATATTTTTTATAACCACAAATTATTCCTGATTCACAGCCGACGGTGCGCAAACCGGTGTCAGCTGGTTCTGGTACGCCTTCGGAGTCATATTATAATGCCGCTTAAACACACGGATAAAATAGCTGATGTTATTGAACCCGCAGAGATAGGCCGTGTCGGTGATTGATTTTCCCTCCGCAAGGTAGTTTACGGCATAGTTTAAACGGATTTTCTGCAGATATTCCATCGGGGATAACTGCATATACCTTTTAAATGCTTTGATAAAATGATAGGAGCTAAAATGCACATTTTTCGCCAGATCATCAATCGTGATCTGTTGATCTATATTTTTCTTCATATATAACAGGGTCTTTTGTACAAAACCGGTCTGCCCCTTCTTATTGTCTGCGTGGCTTTCCAGCTTACCGTTGGTATAAAATAAATACATCATATGATACAGCAGGCTTTTCAATTGCAGATGCTTGCCCGGCAGCTCACCCCGCATGAGGCCCGCGATCTCCTGCATACAGCCACAAACCGGCTGATAAATGGAATTTCGCTGCCCGATATGGTTCGGAAACAACAGGCCGGACGTACCACTGATTTCGTCCGCTGAGACGCCAAGCGTTTCAAGATTCACCCTGAGCACCCACATATTACCTGATCCATAGGCTTGCAGCGTATGCAACTGGCGTGGGTTGATCAGCAGGATATCCTCTTTGGAAACCGCATAGGTAACACCATCAATCTCCGCATTCCCTTCAAACATACAATAGACAAGCTCCAGCTCTTCATGCCAGCTAAAAACGGGCTTCTGCTTCTCTTCCCCGATATCGACGCCGTCAAAAAAGCAGAACGGGAACAGGCTGTTATTTCTGCTAGGAATATCTGTATAGCGCATGACGATCCCCTTTCCATTCGTTTTTCCGTTTGTTATGGTCTTATTCTAACACGCCGTTTTTTCAATTTGTTCAACCATCTTGCGAGGTTGTCGAAAATTCGCATATCTTGCAAACGGGATTTTGGATTGAAAAAACTGCCAGTCTATGGTATAATATAGGCAATTCACTTTTCAACA
>CABSMD010000017.1 GCA_902478725.1 uncultured Clostridia bacterium | reverse complement strand
CCAAAACCAGCGCCGAGGTGATGGACTTTCTCACCGAACTGAACCAATCGGGCAACACCATTGTTTTGATCACCCACGACAACGCCATCGCAGCGCGCGCCAAGCGGGTTATCCGGATTCAGGACGGCAAGGCGATTTATGACGGCCCGGCCGCCGGGGATGAGATGGTCGGCCTGGCAATTCAAAATAAAAAGGAGCAGCGCCATGAAATTTAGCAAATCATTCGAGCTTGCCCTGTCCAGCATCCTCAATAACAAGATGCGCTCCTTCCTCACCATGCTGGGTATCATCATCGGCGTCGGGTCGGTGATTATACTGGTCAGCATTATGAGTGGCGTAACCGGGCAGGTCACAGACATGTTTGAAAAGCTGGGAACCAACACGATCCAGGTCATGCTGTACTCCCGCGGCGACACGAGGACAGTCGAACCGGACGATATGTATCATCTGGCCGACAGCAATCCGGAGCTTTTTTCCTACATCTCTCCGAACATTAGTGTAGATAAGGCCAATGTGCGGCCAAAGGATGACCCGGATTCCATTTCCACAAGCGTCAGCGGCGTCAGCGAGCAGTTTGACAAGTTAAGCGGGCTGGATATGAAGGAGGGACGTTTCCTTCAGTACATAGATGTTGATAAGATGCGCAAGGTTTGCGTCATCGGAACCTATATTGAAAAGGAACTGTTTGCGAACAAAAATGCGCTTGGCGAAACCATCAAAATTAATGGCGTTCCTTACACAGTCGTCGGCGTGTTGGAGGAACTGGCGGACTCTTCCCAGGGTTCGGGCGACGAGGCAATCTACATCCCCTACACAAACGCGGGGAAGTTGTCCGAAAACGCCAGGGTCAATAGCTACACGGTCGCGGCAAAGGATGAAAACGCAGTGGACGCAGCGATTGCTAAAATTGAGGAAATGCTATACAAGGTTTTTGGCAGCGAGGACTTTTACACCGTCATCGGCATGAAACAGATGCTCGACGAGATGAATACCATCACCGGCACGATGACGACGGCATTGGTTTGTATCGCCGGGATCTCCCTGCTGGTCGGCGGGATCGGAATCATGAACATCATGCTGGTTTCGGTTACCGAACGCACGAAGGAGATCGGCATCCGCAAATCCCTCGGCGCAAAGCGCAAGCACATCATGCGCCAGTTCGTGATCGAGGCGGGCACGGTAAGCGGTTTGGGCGGTATCATTGGAATCGCTTTCGGGGCGGCTGTTGCCATATTAGCAGGAAAGCTATTGGGCATCAGCGTAAGTCCGTCTCCCAACGCAGTTGGCCTCGCGTTCGGCGTATCGGTCGCCATCGGCCTGATCTTCGGGTTCCTGCCCGCGAACAAGGCGGCCAAATTGAACCCAATCGATGCGCTTCGCTTTGAATAACAGACAGAAAGGTGTGTTACCATGAAAAAAACAGTATCCGTCCTGCTCATCCTGCTTCTGGTATTGGGGAGTATCCCCACTTTTGCAGCATGGCAGAACGAAGGCGATATCATGACACTTTTATCCGAGCTGAACATTATGCAGGGTGACCCGGACGGCAACTTCCGGCTGGATGACCCGGTATCACGCGCGGAGAGTGCAAAGATCGCAATTGCAACCTCCCAATACCGGGATTCGGTCGCGTTTGGCAGCGCCGTCTCCCCTTTTAAGGACGTCCCGGCCTCCCACTGGGCGGCCCCCTACATCCAGCTTGCCGTCAACAACGGCATCTGCAAGGGCTACACCGACGCTACCTTCCGGCCGGACGGAACGGTTTTGTACGAAGAGGCCGTTACCATGCTGTTAACCGTGCTCGGTTACACAGCAAGCGATTTTGGAAACTCCTGGCCCTATGGCCAGATCGGCCTGGGCAAACGCACCGGGCTTTGCGACAACATCGACCGCAACATCGGCGATACCTTAAACCGCCGCGATATGATGCAGCTTGTTTACAATCTGCTCAACACCAAGGCCAAGGGCGGCGCTGTTGACTACATCGAGTCGCTTGATTACACCATCAAAGAGGATGTGACCCTGATTGCCACAGCACGGGAGGATTCCTCCGTTGGCAATGACAAGGTTGTGACCGACGGCGGAACCTTTAAAATCAACAGCAGCTTCCATTACGACAACATTGGAAAACGCGGCGATGCGGTCATCAAAAACGGCGACGAGCTGGTTGCGTTTATTCCGTCGGAACAAATCATAACAAGCTATCAGGTGACGGATGTGATCGGGTCGGATTTGATTGTTGACGGCAGCCTCCTGCCAATTGACGAGAATCTCAAGACTTTTTACAAATCACAGGCCACTACCTATCAGAACGCGGTGGCCGAAGCGGATAAGGGAGACAGCTTCACCGTTTTCGCCAGCCCGAACGGGGTGATCGATTATGCCATGCTGGTTTCCGCAAACGCGGCAGGCACTGACACCAGCGCACTCGACAGATACGTAGTCTATTCCAAGCTGGAAAACGCAATTTTGGGATACAAAAACGGCTCCCTCCAGCAGATCGACCTCAACGACGGAACCACCGCCTATAAGGACAAGGTGAAGACGACCTACTCCGCGATCAAACCGGAGCTTTCGATGGGAGACATTCTTTATGTCAAGAAGGACGCCGCCGGCAACGTCGACTACATCAGCTATGAAAAGGGCAACATGGATGGGCCGTACACCGTGACGAGCACAGACTGGCTCTCAAGGCTTGCAACCGACGCCAACACGACGGTTACCCGCGACGGCAGCAAGGTTTCGGCAAACGAGGTACAGAAATACGACATCATCTACTATTCCAAGGATCTCAATATGGTTTTGGCCTACAGCAACAAGGTCACCGGCGTATATGAAAAGGCCGATCCCAACAAGGATGAGCCGACCGGCATAACGGTTTCCGGTGTGGAGTATAAGATCGAAAGCGTTACGGCATTTGACAAGCTCTCCTCAAGCGGCAGCTTCCAATTCGGCGACACCGTAACCCTCCTTTTGGGAAAATCGAACCAGATCGCCGACGTCGTATCCCCTGAAGACGCAAACGCCGTTGTCTACGGCTATATGTTTGAAAGCGGCACCAAGGAGTTTACCGCAAATGACAAAAGCCGCTATGTTGGCAACTACATCAAGGTCGCCCTGCCGGACGGCGGGGTGTACGAATACGCCGCCGACAAGAACTATTCGGATATTAAAAACCGCGTGGTACGGGTATCCTTCAACGATGGAGTCGCAAAAACATCGACCATTTTAGGACAATCCGCTGTATCCGGCAGCTTTGACTGGAAAACAAAAAAGCTGGGCGGTCACACTCTTTCGCCCGATATAAAGATTCTTGACATCTCTACGATAAAAAGCAACACTCCCGGGAAATACGTCACAGTATTTCCGCAAAGGCTTGACCAGGTATACCTGGATTTGGAGAGCATTGTATATGCCGAAAAAAATGAAAAGAATGAAATTACCGAGCTGATTTTATTGGATGCGACGGGTGATATGTATTCCTATGGTATGGTATTGCAGGCCGAAACCAAAGGCGCCTCCGGCAGCTATACCTATGATATTAACGGCACGACTAACAGTACGATGACCGCGGGCAAAGCATTTCCTATGGCTTACAGCGGTGTGCCGGCTAAATTTATTATGGCAGACACCAATTCGGTCGATTCCATCCAGTCCCTGACCAGAATCGAGGATACGGTTACCAAGGTTACGTCTAACAAGCTTACAGCAGGAAACAAGGACTATCCACTCAGCGACAGGGTAATTGTTTACAAAAAGGACGGCAACAACAAATATACAATCCTTCCCTTGACCGAAATCATCAGCGGCACTGACTACACGCTGACAGGCTATTATGACAAAAAGCCGGAACTAGGCGGCAGGGTAAGGGTAATACTGGCAACGAAATAAAAATGACACAAAAATAACTTGAAAAAACCGTATGGAATTTTTCCATACGGTTTTTTCAAATTAGAATATTTTACGAATAAAACAAGATATGGTATAACACCCGTGTAAGGCGGTGGTGTCGCAGACCAAGATACATCAGGGCAGGCAAGATAAACATATGGAAGGTACGAACAACTATAAGCAACAGATTAACAATGGGAAAAATCCCAGTATTTTGACAGAAAATCCGGATAAACTTTTGAGAGAGGGGGTTGGGAAAGGCTATGTTTCGGGTAATAATAAAGAAACGGTAGAGTAATTGGTAGATACTATGACAGTCAAACCGGAAAATATTATGATACAACCAGAGCAACTATCCATTATGATAGTAAAGGTCATGCGCATATAGTTCCGGCAAGACCCGGATGGCTCAATTAAATTTTTATAAAGGGGTAAAATACTATGAATAATGAGGAATATATGCAAATGCTATATGTGTTTAATTATGCTTATGATAAAAATAAAAAAATATTAATTGATTGGCGAAACGGACTGAAGGTTAAATGCTCTTCATTAACTGGTGTATATGAAACAGATACCGAACCCGGAGACGAAGATTATATTGGTGAGTATGCAGCAGGCGTTAATGAAGTGGAAATTTTGGAGAAAGGCAACGATGATTCTGTTGAGATATATGACAATTCCATCGAAATCTGTCTCCTTAACATTTCGGAAAAAATATCGTTGCCAGACGGCACGGTCTTATGGCAGAGAGATTGAAATATGAAATAAAATTACTGGTTTTTTGATAATTTGAGACGCCTCCCCAAATACTCGGGGAGGCGTCTCATTTATAAAAGGAGATGGAAGTGGTAAGCTAATTATCCAGCAGCCGTCTGATTACGCTGGCCGCCTGTGCGCGGGTCGTATTCGCGCCCGCCACAAAGGTGGTCGGCGTCATTCCGGAAATCAGGCCCGCTGTTGTTACTGTGTCGACGTAGGAGTAAGCCCAGCCGGATATCTCGCCTTTGTCGGTGAATTTTTCGATCCCGCCGCTGCCGGCTGTCTTGCCCCTGTAGGCAAAGGCCTTGGCTATGATAACCGCCATTTCCTCACGGGTGATCAGATCATCCGGACGGAAATATCCGTCATAGCCGACGATCAGCCCGGCATTGGCCGCCGCATTCACATAAGCGTAATGCCACTCATTGGTTGAAACATCCGCAAATCCTGCCGAAGCGCTGCCGGTAAGATTCAGCGCTTTTGTGATCAGGGTAGCAAACTCCGCCCTTGTTACACTGCGGTCCGGCTCAAAGGTAATTTCGGTGACACCGGTTACGATTCCCTTGGCATACAGATTCTCGATATCATCCTTCGCCCAATGGTTGGTGATGTCAACAAATTTACTGCCGCTATCGCCCCCCAACAGGCCAATGGACGTGGTGGATTTCGTGCCGCCGGTCGTTCCGGTTCCAACAGTACCATTATTGTAGGGAGGAGCGGACGTAGGTCTTGTCGTAGGCTTTGTTGTAGGCGTCGGTTCAGGCTTCTCCGGTGTATAAGCAACCAGCTCGGTCAGCTGTTTTATCCAGACTACCACATCGTTTCCGGAGATACAATAGGCAGCCTGCTTGCCGGCGCCCAGCGCCGCTTCTGCCGCTTCCAGACTGTCGGCGGTCAATTTTTCGGTTATATTTGTGAGAGTGCCGCCCGAAACATAGCCAATCGTATAGGAGGCCATTCCCGGCAGTACGATCCGTACCGGCTTGCTTGCCGCAACCGGCGCCGCGCCTCCCAGCTTATACACTGCGGCAACCTCGCCCTTTACGGTCGCGGACGTTGCGTCCGTCTGCTCAGGCAGCAGCAGGTTTCCGTCCCAGCCGTTGGCTGTGAGCTTCGTACCCTCCGCCACCGTCATGGTCAGCAGAGAACCGCCGATCTGCTTATTCACCAAAATCGTATGCTCGCGCGACGGATCCACATGCAGATACACACTCTTCGCGTCCTGCGGGATGTTAAAGGTGCTCCGCCCAACGATACCGTAATCATAATCCACCGTCTCGCCTGATTCCAGATTGCCAACTGTATTCTTCGTGCCCAACAGGTCGTTTAACGCATATTCCAGATCGGATATCATCTGGTCAACCGTGGCCTGCAGCGCATCTATGTCTGACGCAACCGATTCCGCTGCATCCAAAATGCCGTTAAATACATCCACTGCCGACTGCGGATACTGACCGTAACGGCTGCCCACATCAAGTCCCTGCACGGTCGCCTGCGCGCTGTCGATCGCCGTGCGCAGCGCGCCCTTATCCGACGAAATCGGTAAAACCTGTGCCGACAGACCCGGGCCGGTATACACGCCGAGATACCCTTCCACGCCGTTGAGGGGCTTCGCCACAACCGCATTTGTGGACTCATGGAGAAATTCAAATACCGTTTCCCCATCAACCCGCATTACCAATCTCACCGCGTCGCCTTCATCATAGGCACCAATGGTCATGGTATATTCCCTGCCCGCCTCAAACGCCGGGGCGGAAGCCTCCGCCAGCAAACCATCCGGCTGGTAGGAACGCAGTTCATATCCATCCTTATTGATCAGGAAACCATAGGCCGGCGTTTGTCCGGGCACGGCGTCCGGATCCTGTTGGCGGAGGAAAAAGCCAACGGTACCATTCTTTAAGTCGTCGACCTTATACTTGAACTGGAAGACCTGATCCTTATACTTTTTACCTACGTAAACTACAGTATAATCCTCTGCCGTGGTGTTTTGCAGCAGCAGGCTGCCGTCTCGGAAAGTGATCTCATCCGTCCCAACGCCGACCTTCCAGTTCGCGGTGTCCGCCAAGGCGCTGTTGAGGGAAATCTCCTCCACATTCCGGCTGTTTTTAAAGCGGATGATTGCTAATTCGACCTTTGCGGTTTGACGTTCTACCTCCGCCAGCGTTTTGCCGCTCTTCGCCAGCAACTCGACCGATTCGCCGATCACAGCCTGCAGGGTATCGGCCGCCGACTGCGGCGTCTGCCCTACCCCGCTGCCAATATTCGCCTTTGCCAGCTCATCACGCGCGCGGGTCATTGCTGTACGCAGAGAGAGTGTATTAATAGTATCGGCCGCGGGAAGCTTGATCGCGCCCGAAGTTACCGTTTCGCCATACAGCCCTTCCCTGTCATACGGCGTCACTTCATAACGGATATACTTTTCGGCGTAGTCCGGATCGATCATCAGCCGTTTGCCCTGCTTTCCGGAAAGACGGGTATAGGTTCCATCTACCGTGTTGCTGATATACCATACGATTTCAGACACGCCCTCTTCGTCCCCATCCGGGTCGGCAAAATGATACGCCGCCTCGACGGTATCCCACGACTCGCCCTTCCCGCTGATCACCGCGTCAGAGGCTGACGGAACGCGTCCGCCGACATAATGCTCCGTGCCGTTGTCCATATAGGGTTGCAGACCGATTTTGGCGGTTTCGATATTTTCAAATCCCGGAATCGTTTTGCGGACCTCCGCCAAACCCGCTTCGGTCAACTGAAAATCCTTTCCGTATTCCACAAACATCGAGGCACCCGACGGCAGTAAGTGGTCATTGTCACGGTATCCAGCGTTGCCGGTTACGCTGCCGTCGCAGGGCATGCCGTTCAGTTTGTCCTGCACAACCTTGACCGATACATTGTCGCGGAAGATGTTGTATGGCTGCTTCGGCTTTTTTTCCTGCGCTATTCGATTCAATTCGGTCTCATTCCCAGACGCATAGTAGCCCTGCATCGTCTGGTACAGTTCCTCGGTGAGCGACTGGTTCCAGAATTCTTCCCATTGGGTACCCTTGTAATGGTCCTTCCAGACATCTCCAAAGGTGTCTGTTTCCTCGGTCATCTTAGGCCATACCTTGCCGTTTCTTTCTTTCCAGCTGTCGGTCATGTACCGCCACCACTTGTCAAGGCCCCAGCCCTGGAACCAGGCCGCGCTTGGGGAATCGATAAAGATATTGTTTTCTACCACCGCAAACTCGCCGCCGTTGGTCTTTAAGGCATAGCTTTTGCCGGTCGTTCCGCCCTCTTCCGTCGGCAAAGATCCCTGATAAAAGATGTTCCCGGCGATATATGGCCCTGTTGCTCCATCATCCCAGAAGATTGATTGCTGGCCGTAGCCGCCATACTTGTTCCCAATTTGATGGAAGTAGTTCCCCACGATCCGGTATCCAATCTGGCTCGGGTTACGGCCCCAATAGATCGCGCCCATGTCGGACGCGTCCTGCACGGCCTTATAGACCTCGTTGTTTTCAAAGATCAGGTCGTTGCCGTCCATCGTGACGATCTCATGCGGTCCGTCATAGATTT
The DNA here is from genome assembly GCA_902478725.1 of uncultured Clostridia bacterium. GTDB lineage: Bacteria > Bacillota > Clostridia > HGM11514 > HGM11514 > CABSMD01. The sequence goes on along the minus strand of CABSMD010000017.1, from coordinate 15,233 downwards.
CGTTGTTGCGCGCCGTCGTCCCCACGCCGTCCATATCCAATGCCGGCTTGTAGGAATTATACACGCGGGTTACGCTATGGAGACGGTTATTCTCCGCCAGCATATGCCCGTCGGTCAGGGTCATACGGTCGCCGCCGTTGATCGAAAGCCCGCCGGACGCCGTATCATAGATGTGGCTGTTTTTCACCGCGCTGTTGGCGCCTTGAATGCTGATACCGTTAAAGGATGTATGCGCCGCCGTGACGCCGTCAATCGTAAAGTTGCTCACATTCTTCGCGTTAATGGAGCTTCCACGGGTATAGCCGATATTCAAATCCTTCACGGTCACATTGGACACATTGTTAAACTGGAACATATCATCCTCCAGCGTAGAAACAATGATATCCTCCTTTTCCGCATCGTTCGCCGGATAGAAGTAGACAATCTTATTTTCCCGGTCAATATAGGATTCGCCTGGCATATCAATTTCCTCTATCAGGTTGAAGAAATACAGCCTGTGATCACTGGTAGGCTGGTAGCTGGTTCCCAGCACCGATGTCAGCTTCTTGTCCGCGGTATCCAGTGTAGAAATCTTATGGGTAACGCCCGCCCAGTCGTTTCCGATAAATCCGGTCAGGTACAGGTCTTTTACCGCTTCCGGCGACCACCTCGCCGTCCTGTTGTCCGTATCGGTATACTCCACGGTGAACGGCCTTGTTTTATACTCGGTGGCATGAGATGTCGCTTTGCCCGTCCTCACATAGCCGGCACCCGGCTCGTCGTTTGGCCAGCGTGACTTCTTCAGCGCAACGCCGCCAATATAAACCTCCAGCGCTTTATAGTTCTTATATGCTTTATGCAGGCCATTGGGCGGCTGGCCGGGTTCATCATGGTTGGTATCATTGATTCCAAAGCCATAATCCCAAACCGGATCGATTTCGCCCGGAACGTCGCTTAGATCGATCTGCATCAGCTGTGTACGCGCATAATCGTCGAGCACTCTGTTGAGGATGGACACATCGGTCACACGGGACACCTTGGAATTATGAATCTTGACGCCCCCGATGAACTGCACCTTTTCCCCGTTGTACGGCTGGTAGACGATTGGCGAGTTTTCGGTTCCCGAATCGCCTTGGCCGAAGGTGACCGCCCGGTCTACATAGTAGTCGCCGCCGCGGATATAGACCGCGATTTCGCCCGCGGGCAGGCTTCCCTTAACCTCACGGATGGTATCGCGCGCTTTTTCGATGGTTGCAAACGGCCGGGTGAACGAACCGGGGTTGCTGTCATCCCCGTCCGTTGCGACGAAGAATACGATCTGTTCTCCTACCCGCAGGGTATTAGAGGAGACCACCGCTTCTCCGGCCAACCCGTTGACATCGGTCGGAACAACGCTGCCGCGGATGTATTTGCCCTTATCCGCCAGCACAGGCGCATAATACCTGCCGGTCTCGTTCGGGATGGGTTCCCAGGTATCCCCGTCCGCCGAACGCTCCCACACAAATTTGGTATTTCCCTCCGGGTCGCTTCCTTCATTTTGCACATATTTATAGTTCACTTCGATCCTGTCGCCGATCTTCGCGCTGCCGGAAATCGTTACGTCCGAAGCCCCGGGCGCGGCCTTTCGCACGGTGACCGGGCCGACCTCCTCCGACGTAACCGCCTCGCCGTCAACCGGTTCTACAGTAGAATGCGGCGTGACGGCCACGCGGAGTTTGCAGTTTAAGTCGTCATTCGTGACCGTATAGGTTTCGGCCGTCGCATCTTTGATGTCCACCCACTCATTGTTTGCAAAACGCTGCCACTGGTAGGTGGACGGGGCAAGCTCGTCGCCGTCGTCATCGGTCACCTCCGCCTTCGCGGTCAGGACGCTGCCGACCATTGCCGCCCCTTCCAAACTCAAGCTCTGCACCACCGGCGGGCGCGCTACCGTATAATACCGGTAAATGGCCAGGTCGTCATAATAGGAGCCGTCTGCACTGCCGGCGGCATAATGCCCCTCGCCGCGCGCCACATTTAAGTAAAGGGGCACATAGTTCTCCCGATAAATCTCGATGCCGTCCAGATACAGAGTAGTCGTCCCCTGATCGGTGCCGACCTTGGAATAATCGTTCCCGCCGTCGACCACCAGTACGGCTTGATGCCAGCCCTTGCTGCGCGCGGCCCGCACACGGCCTTCCTGCCCGTCGAGAAGCAGGTCGGCGGCCACCTTGTCGCCTTTATACCCGCTTCCAGCCTGTGCCGTACCCGCCAGGCTAACGCCGCCTTCGCCGACGTCGGCGCGCCCGTCCTGTTCATTGGTATACATATAGTAATCCTTTGTATCGTCCAGGATACCGATCCGCGCTTTTAAGGTATTGGGAAAGGGTTTGCCATCCTTTTGGTTGTGCGATTGGAAGTAAGCGCTCGCTTTCGCGCCACTCTTCTCCCCACTGTCATAGAACCAGACCTCCGCCACGCCGGACGGATAGGTATAGCCGGCATATAAATCCAACCCCCACTTCATCGCGGAAGCCGCTTGGGGAGGCGTTTGATAGCCCATCGCCTTCATCCCGCCGCGGACAGGGGCGCCGACCAGCTTCAAATGGGTATTTACGGCCGAGTCTGGGATGGTGTAGTCCTCAAAACCTTCTGTTTTTTCTCCGTCACGGCAGACATTTATAACCACCCTGCCTTCTGCCTTTGTACCGTTGGGGTTTTCATAGACAGCCGATACGATCGTATAGCCGGTGGCGTTGATCTTGAGATTGCCGTTATCGTCCACCGTGGCGACAAAGGTATCCGAACTGGTCAATGTGGCATGGCCCAGCAAATCGTATTCTCCGATGGCAGAAATCCCTTTCACCGCCAAAGCCTCGCCGGTCTCGCCTTCTTTATACAGCGTTTTGCTGCCGGACAGGCTGACGCCGGTAATGGTCTGCGACTCCAGCGGAGGCCTTTCGGAAACCGGACCAACCACCGCAACGCCGGTATTGCTTTCATACGGCTCTGCCGTCGCATAGGCTTTGATCTCTGCCTTTATGTACTTATTGGCGTCGGTCTCTCTGAGCGTATAGCTCGGCCCGGTCGCGACCGGCTCTCCCCAGTCGTCCGAATTGGAGAAGTAGGAGGTGTACCAGTTGATGATCAGCTTATCCTTATCCTCCTCATCGTCGTTGCCGTCAAAGAAGGTATAGGACGCCTCCAGGGTTTCTCCCACCATCGTCTTTCCGCTGACGGCCACGTTGCTGATCTGCGGAGCCTCCGGAGCAGGGCCCATTTTATACACGCGGATATCGTCCACGTTCATGGTATGGTCGCTCTGCCCAGCCTGATCGGAAGGGCCGAAGCGGACATAGCTGATGGTTTTCAATCCGCCGTTCGAAAACTTTCCTTTGGTCGTCCGGGCCGCCAGAATCTGCCCGTCTATATAGATATTGTAGGTATCATCCTTGGTATAGTCCACAAGGATCTGATGCCACCCCGGACTTCGTTCCATCGGGGTCACGGTAAACGAACCGAACACATCGTCCATCCCCTTACCATAGCCATCCTTGTATTGATCAAAGCTGTAATTCCCCTTGCTGAATGTGACTAAGCCATTGAGCGCCGTATCCCAACCAACGTTCGGAGAGACCGGCAGACCTCCCGGGGTAGTGGTTCCGTCCGTATAATCGCCTTTGCCGCCCTGGCTGGCAAGCAGGAAGGCCACATTCTTTCGGGTTACACTCATGTCGTCGTAAAACCAAATCTCGCTGACGCCCCGGCTGCGAACCGCCGGGTCTGTGTCAGAAAAGTTGGGAATCTCTTCGACAATATCCAGGTTTGAAATCGCGCCCTCCTGCTCCATTATTCCATGGACCAGATTCAGGGGCTTGAGCGCATAGCTTCCACTGCGTTTTACCGTATCGTCATAGGTATAGCTCTCCCGGCCCGGGAAGGGAGGGAATGGGAAGCCCGGAGGAAACACAGGCATCATTCTAAAATAGCTCGGATACTCCTTCTCCGCCTCAAAGCCCTCCTCCACAACGGGAGCGTTATCAGACACCATTACAAAGATCGATTTACTAAGGTCGCCGGAGGTAACCGTGACCCTGCTAAAACCCTCGCTTTTCGCGGTCATCTCGCCGGTACCGCTGACCTCCAACACATAGGAATTGCTGCTTTCATAGGTCAGGCCGTCCGGTTCGGCCACGGTTCCGTCACTGAAGGTCTTTTGACAGAGAATCTGTGATTTTTCACCTATTTTCAGATTGGTCTTGGTCTCGCTGACAGCAAGGCCGGTCACCGTCAGGGGATTTCCCATTTTATAGATACGGAAATCGTCCAGATTCATCTCATGGACGCTATCGCCTGCGGCCAGTGATTTCCCATAGCGGGAAAACGCGATCATATTCAAACCGCCGTTTGACACAAAGCCCGGTGTAACGCGGCTTGCCAAAATCTTACCGTCCAGATAGATGGTATAGGCATCATCCTTAGAAAAGTCGATGATATACTGATGCCAGCCCAGGCTGCGCTCCTGCTCATGCAGCTCCAGTGCGCCAAAGTATTTCTCCATCTCGCTGCCCATCGGCTTAAAATTATATTTACCGTCCGCAAAACGCAGGTATCCGCGCAGGGCGTGTGTCCAGCCGACGGTGTCAACAATCTCCTGCCCCTGCGGGTAGGTAGGGCCGCCGTCATAATCATTTTTGCCGCCCGCGCTCATGATCTCGATGCAGGTATTCTTTACCCCGTTCATATCGTCATAGAACCAGAATTCCGCCACGCCGCGGTTTCGATAAGCCGGGCCGAACTCCGTATCGCTGCCCGGTTCAGGGTCGGCAAAGCTGCTCACCCCGCTCACAATATCCAAACGCACCCGCTGCCCGCCGCCGGTCAGGCTGCTATGGATCAGGGTCGGCGCCTTTAACGACTGGTTGCCGCCGCGGACAAGTGTTGTGTCGTAAGAATAGCCGTTATCGATCTGTACCGCCGGCTGTCCCGCGTTGTAGCACCGGTACTCCTGTTCCTCCTCAAAGTCCTCATTCCGGACAAGTTCCTTGTTTGTCGCCATGATCACGATGGATTTTTCCCCATAGGCCGCCTTGACCGTGATGTTGGAAAAACCCTCGTTTTTGGATGTGACGGTACCGTCCCCATTCACCTCCATTACGTCAGGATTGCTGCTTTCATAGGTCGCGCTGCCTTCGTAAGGCGCGGTCGTCCCATCCGCGTGCAGCGCTTTGATCACAACCGGCGCCGTTTCGCCAATCTTGATATTGGTTTTTGTCGCGCTGATGTCGATACCGATGATGTCCGCCGCATACACGGCTACGCCGAGTGTGCCAAGAATCAGCAGCATGGATAACAGCAGCAAGGCCGATTTTTGGATCGTCCGTTTCATCATACATCTCCCCGTTCTATAAATTTTTCAGTATTTATCTCGGCTTTTTAGACAGAAAAGGTTGTATTTACCGGACAAACACTGTATAATATCATTATAAGACAATCCGTTAGAAAGTAAAGACAGAATCCTATCAAAAATGAAACCTATTCTGCTATTATGAGAGGCGAAGGTTATGTATAGACAATCCCTCCTATCCATCAAAAATCGGGAGATGCCATCCCATATAAAGATATACAGGGATCAAAACGGACGGGATATCTGCTGCACCAGTTTTATTGAAAGCGAATCCGCGCCGAATTTGATGGGGATCGCGATGCGCCGTCCCCCGCAAACCTGCTTTGAGCCGCACCGGCACGAAGGAATTGAGTTGATCTTTGTCATAGAAGGGGAAATGTGGGCAAGGATCGAACAGACCGAATGGACTGCAAAGCCCGGCGAGTGCCTTGTCGTCAACTCCTTTCGGGAGCACGCTGCGTATCCAAAAGGACGTCTGGTCTATTTCTGCGTCGTAATCAACGACGATTTTGCCGAATACCTGCATAAGCCCCTTCAGTCAGAACAGTTTGAAACCCTTATCAAAAATGATATGGGTATCGGGGAGGCCTTCCGGATTCTGGCATACGAATATCAAAACAGGGCCCCCTTTTTTCAGCAACGCTGCCGGGCACAGATCTGGGAGATCACGGTACGACTCATGCGCGGTTATCGGCTTTCTAAGCCCGATCAAAGACAGGAAATCAGCCCGCAGCTGGCTACGGTCTGCCGTGTCGTCTCCTGGCTGCAAACCAATTTTCAACGCCCGGTCAGGCTCGAGGATATCGCGTCATTTGTCGGACTGTCGCCTTCCCGCCTGTCACATATTTTCAAGGAAGCTACCGAGAGTACCATCATCGAATATCTTGTCATGATACGTTGTGATTACGCGGCCATCCAGCTGTTAAAAACCGGGGACTCGGTGGAACAGATTTCCAAACGCGCCGGATTTGAGAATGCCATCTATTTCAGGCGGATGTTTAAGCGGATCAAGGGATATTCCCCTTTGGAATTCCGCAGGACCGCCGATTCAGAGTATGTGGATTGGAAGGTTACATAAGCTGCTGCCAGGGATCGGTCGGATTTCGGTAAGATTGGAGATGGTCAGATGTACATAAAGTCATTGGATGCGATTAAAAACCGGGAAATTCCATCTCACATAAAAATATGTAAGGATAAAAGCGGCCGGGATATCTGTTGCACCAGCTTCATTGAAAGCGAGTCTTCGCCGAATCTGATGGGGATCGCGATGCGTCTTGACCCGGAAGCCTGCTTTGAATCGCACCGCCATCAGGGAATCGAATTGATTTACGTCATGGAGGGGGAAATGCGGGCCAGAATAGAGCAATCCGAATGGACCGTCAGACCAGGGGAATGCCTGCTCATCAATTCCTATCGTGAGCACATCGCATATGCGGTGGGGCGTTTGCTTTATTTCTGTATCGTAATCAACGACGAATTTACAGAATTTTTTCATAAGCCACTCCAATCCGAGCAGTTTCAGAGCTTCATTGCAAATGACGAAGGAATTGGGCAGGCGTTCCGTATCTTAGCGTATGAATATCAAAACAGAGACCCCTTTTTTCAACAACGCTGCCGGGCACAGATCTGGGAGATCGCGGTACGGCTCATGCGCAATTACCGGCTTTCTAAGCCCGATCAAAGGCAGGAGATCGATCCGCTTTTGATGGTGGCCTGCCGTGTTGTCTCCTGGCTGCAGGCCAACTTCCGCCACCCGGTCAGGATAGATGATATCGCTTCTTTTATCGGTCTATCGCCCTCGCGGCTGTCACATATCTTTAAGGAAGCCACTGAGAGTACCATCGTTGAGTACCTCGTCATGATACGCTGTGATTACGCGGCTTCTCTGCTTTTAAAAACCGGAGACTCGGTGGAGCAGATCGCCAAATGCGCAGGGTTTGAAAACGATACCCATTTCCGGCGGATGTTCAAGCGGATTAAGGGATACACCCCTTCCACATTCCGTAAGGTCGCCAGTAAGGAGAAGACGAAATGGAAGATAGAATAGACTTTTACAGAGAGCACCGTGTTACGAGCAACGCAGAACCGGTATGCGTCACCGTACCTGTCGAACCCCTGTTTGCGCCATTCGCTTTCTCATTCTCCGCTGAGTATCCGGCCGGTGTGCGCTGCTGTCCGCTGCATTACCACGACGATATTGAGCTTGTCTATCTGGCCCAAGGCAAGATGCGTGCACAAATTGAGGAAAACATCTTTTTTGCCGGCGCGGGCGACCTGCTGGTTATCAGCCCGGGTTACCGGCATATCTTTTATTCCGTCGAATCTCCGCGTTATTTTTCAGTCATACTGACCGATGATTTTAAGGAATTCTTCCCGACTGCACCCTCCACGCAACGATTCAAGCCCTTTATTCAGGACGCTAAATTCCGGGAGGATTTCGCGCTGATCCTGACGGAATACGAGGAGCGCCAGCCATTCTCCCCGCTGCAGGCGCAGGCACGGCTATTAGACGTCATATCCCGTCTGATGCGCGAATACACAACCGGAGAAGCGAAAGAAAAAGAAGCAAAAATTACCGCAATCAAGCAGGCCATCGTATATTTACAGGCAAATTTCCAGCATGTAATCAGCCTATGCGAGGTGGCAAGCTATGTCGGTTTCTCCGCTTCCCACCTCTCACGGGTCTTCAAGGATGCCACCGGCTACACGGTCGGCGAATATTTGAGCCGTTTGCGGTGCAATTACGCCGAGGCGCTTTTGATGTACACCGACGAGACGGTGGAAAACATCGCAGCACACGCTGGATTTTCAAGCAGCGGACACTTTCGTCAAAACTTTAAACGTCAGAAGGGGCTCGCCCCTTTGGAGTACCGCAAAAAAAACCATGGAATCAAATGATTCCATGGTTTTTTAACGATTTTGATAGTACAGGTTTTTGAATTAGTACATGCCCATTCCGCCGCCACCGGCCATGGCCGCCGGGTTCGGAGCCGGCTCCGGTTCCGGTTTATCGGCAACAACGCTCTCAGTGGTGAGCAGCATAGCAGAAACGCTTGCGGCATTTTCCAAGGCCGAACGGGTTACCTTTGCAGGATCTACGATACCAGCTTTGACCATATCGACATAACTCTCGGTCAGGACGTTATAGCCAACGCCTTTGTCAGACTTTCTGATCTGGTCAACAATAACGGAACCTTCCAGACCCGCATTAGCAGCGATCTGACGAACAGGTTCTTCCAACGCACGCAAGACGATTCTCGCACCGGTACGCTCGTCGCCCTCGGATGCCTCGATCACCTTTTCCACCTCGCACATCGCATTGATATACGCGGTTCCGCCGCCCGCTACGATACCTTCTTCCACAGCCGCACGGGTCGCGGAAAGCGCATCCTCTATTCTAAGCTTCATTTCCTTCATTTCAGTTTCGGTCGCAGCACCAACCTTGATGACCGCTACACCGCCCGACATTTTCGCCAGACGCTCCTGCAGCTTCTCACGGTCAAAATCGGAGGTCGTTTCTTCGATCTGTGCCTTGATCTGACCCACTCTCGCTTTGATGTCCTGCGGCTCGCCCATACCGTCGACGATGATGGTGTTTTCCTTCTGCACCTTCACCTGACGGGCGCGTCCGAGCTGATCGATGGTGGTTTCTTTCAATTCCAGACCGACTTCGTCGGAAATAACCTGACCACCGGTCAGAATTGCGATATCCTCCAGCATTGCCTTTCTTCTGTCGCCAAAGCCGGGCGCCTTGACCGCAACGCAGACAAAAGTACCTCTCAGCTTATTGAGTACCAGAGTGGTCAGCGCTTCGCCTTCCACATCCTCGGCAATGATGACGAGCTTTTTGCCCTGCTGTACGATCTGTTCCAGAATCGGCAGGACTTCCTGGATATTGCTGATCTTTTTATCCGTAATCAAAACATAAGCATCGTCGATAATGGCTTCCATCTTTTCGGTGTCGGTGACCATGTAGGGAGAGATATAGCCACGGTCAAACTGCATTCCTTCCACTACCTCGGAATAGGTATCGGCGGTCTTGGATTCCTCCACCGTGATGACGCCGTCGTTGGTTACCTTTTCCATCGCATCGGCAATCAGGGTGCCGATCGTTTCATCCGCCGATGATACAGAGGCAACACGCGCGATGTCCTCTTTGCCGGATACGACCTTGCTGCCGTCCTTGATCGATTTCACAGCCGCTTCCACCGCGGTCATGATTCCCTTTTTCACAACCATCGGATTTGCGCCGGCGGCAACATTCTTCAGGCCCTCACGGATGATCGCCTGCGCCAGCAGGGTTGCTGTCGTCGTACCGTCTCCCGCTACGTCGTTGGTCTTGGTCGAAACCTCTTTGACCAACTGGGCGCCCATGTTCTCAAACGCATCCTCCAGCTCGATCTCCTTCGCGATCGTCACACCGTCGTTGGTGATGAGGGGGGAACCATACTTCTTATCCAACACCACGTTTCTGCCTTTCGGCCCTAAGGTGATCTTTACGGTATCCGCCAGCTGGTTTACGCCGCGTTCCAGCGCGCGTCTTGCTTCTTCACCATACAATATATCCTTTGCCATAATTACCATATCCTCCTTTTAAATTAGTTTACTTTTGCCAATACGTCGCTCTGACGGAGGATGGTGTATTCCACCCCATCCAGCTTCACTTCGGTACCGGCATACTTGCTGATGATGACCTGGTCGCCCACGGCAACCTCCATCTTGATCTCCTTACCGTCTACAACCCCGCCGGGGCCAACCGCCACGATCTCGGCAAGCTGCGGCTTTTCCTTCGCCGTACCCGGCAGGACGATGCCGCTCTTGGTGGTCTCTTCGCTCTCGAGCATCTTGATGACGACCCGGTCAGCCAATGGTTTGATATTCATAAATATATACCTCCTGTAAAATAATTTTCGTTCTTAGCACTCTCATCACCGGAGTGCTAATACCATAATAATCTAAAATATGATTGTGTGCAAACTCTTCCAATTGTGATATTTTAGATTTTACGCAGAATAAATAAGATTATTCCATTCATGCTCTTATTTTCTATTTTTTTCTTCAAATATCTCAAAAAGCAGTTCTCGATAGGAATCGGGGGTCAAAATTCGGTTGAGTGCATCGGCAAACGCACGGGAAGAAATCCGCGCGGGAAGGTCCAAACGCCGGGAGATTTCGGCGCGCAGCCTCGCGCTGTCCGCCCCGCCCAACAGCCCGTCGGCATAGAGAGTCCGCTGATCCAACCACTGCTCCCGGCTCTCGGCCGGGCCAAAGATATCACACCCCGCCTGTCTGAGCGCGCGCAGGATCGTCTCCTCCCCCATCCCCTCAACGCCGAGCAGTCCCTCTTTGGATGGCTCGGTCTTACGCCGTTCCTTACCATGGATTTCAGGTATGTAGGCATTTTTAATCCGATCGCGCGGCACAAAGGACTTGATATGGTTGCGGATCAAAAAGCCCGCCCGGTCGGAATCGGTCAGGATGACGATGCCGCAGGTCTCGGCCAGCTTTTTGATAAACGCACGTTTTTGCTCGCTTTTGAAGATTCGAAACCCGTTCGTTTCTATAATAACGCCGTCGATAAACTGGGAAAGCTTCATCTTATCGTACTTCCCCTCGACTATAACGGCTTCCTTCAAATGTATCATGAAGCACCCGCCCCTTATTGATTTTGTCTCAATAAGTTGTATCATACATTCTATCATTTTACAAGTATTTTCATATAAATGGTTTGACACACAATATTTGATGTACTATAATAAAGTATCATGACATAAAATAGAATGAGGGGGACTACTACATGAAAATTTCAACCAAAAACATCGTGATCGGCGCGCTGCTGATCGGGCTGGCGATTATTATCCCGATTATTATCCCGATCAAAATCGTAATTCCGCCGTTCAGCGCGACGCTCTTTTCCCACGTGCCGCTGATTCTGGCAATGTTCATCAATCCCGCAATCGCTGTTTGCGTCGCATTGGGATCGGCCATCGGGTTTATCATCTCTTTGGGGCCGATCGTCGCCGCACGCGCCGCGATGCACGTGTTCTTTGTTTTTGCCGGGGCCTATATGGTCAAGAAGAACAGGAACATTTATATCATCGCGTTTGTTACAATGATTATCCATTCTGTCAGCGACATGCTGATTGTTTATCTGTTACATATCGCTGGATTGCTGGAATTGGGAAGCGCAATGTCGACGGTGCAGTATATCATTGCGGTAGGCACATCGGTACACCATCTGGTCGATTTTGCAATCGCTCTGGTTATATACGCGGCGGTAAGGAAGGCTTCCAAGGCTGAGATATTCCGGCCGCTTCGCTTTAAATGGTAAAAAAAGAAGCGGCAGTTGTCTGCCGCTGAGTAAAGGGGGTCTCAATGTATTTTGTGAGGTCAGTACTAATTGTACCCCTTTCCAGGAAATCTATACACCGGATTTTAAAATTTTTAAAAATTTTTCCGACGAGGAGCAATCATGAGATTTCTGTTACGAATTTTCTGCATCTGGTTTACCAAGCTGGTCATCTTTTTATGCAGGCTGATCGGGCACAACGGGACAAACGCAGCAGGTAAGGTGATTGTAAGAATCTACCCGCGGATTTTGACCGATCTGGCCAGACAGGTGAAAAACGAGATCATCGTCGTCTGCGGTACCAACGGCAAAACCACCACCAATAACCTGATCGACAAAATTTTGCGCGACAAGGGCTACCGCGTGGTCTGCAACAACCTGGGCGCAAACATGACGGAAGGGATCATCGTCGCGTTTATCGGCCACTGCTCCCTTTGGGGCAGGCTGGACGCGGATTATGCTACGCTGGAGGTGGACGAGGGCTATCTAAGCCGGCTGTTCGACTTTTTCGAGCCGTCCTATATCGTTACCACCAATCTGTTCCGCGACCAACTCGACCGCTACGGCGAGATTGACCTGACGATGCAAATGCTGCAAACGGCGTTCTCAAAATTAAAAAATACAACGCTGGTATTAAACGCGGACGACCCGCTTTGTACCCAATTTGGACGCCGCCTTTCCCTGGGCTGCCGCTATTATGGAATCGAGCAGGATTTGAACATCCCCTGCAACGAAACCAAGGAAGGACGGTTCTGCCCGCTGTGCGGAACAGAATTGTCGTACGACTATTACCATTACAGCCAGCTGGGAAACTATACCTGTCCCAAGTGCGATTTTGCCCGTCCGGCGGCTGACTTTACGGCCGACCATATCTCGTTTGAAAACGGGCTTGCATTTGAAGTAAACGGCAATCCCATCCGCCTGCACTACCGCGGCCTGTATAATGTATACAATGTCCTCGCGGCTTATGCGGCGGTTTCGCTCTGCAACATTGGCACGGACGATTTAGAGGAAATTTTAAAGACCTACCAGCCGCAGGTTGGAAGGATGGAGGAATTCGATTTTCCCCAGAAAAAGCTGGTGCTGAACCTGTCCAAAAATCCGGCAGGGTTCAACCAGGGGATTTCGACCGTCTTGTTAGACGACACCTACAAGGACGTTATCATTGCCATCAACGACAATATCCAGGACGGCAAGGACGTTTCCTGGCTGTGGGATGTGGATTTTGAACGGCTTGACCACGACATCCGCCACATCGCCACATGCGGGATCCGGCGGCATGATATGTTTATCAGGCTGAAATACGCCGGGTTTACCAACATCTCGGTCGCGGAGGAGATACGCCGCGCGGTCATGGACGCGCTGGACAGCGATTCCAAGGTGGTTTACGTGCTGGTGAATTATTCCGCCCTCTTCCCCGCGCAAAGCGCGATCAAGTCGCTCTACGAGGAACGGAAAAAGGGCTAAACGAAAGGCGGTAAGGCTTATGCACGCAATCACAATCGGACATCTTTATCCCGATCTGCTCAACCTTTATGGCGACAAGGGTAATATCACCGCGCTTCAAATGCGTTTGAAATGGCGCGGGATTGACGCACAGGTACGGGAGTTTGCATTAAAGGACGAGATCGATTTTTCACAATTAGATATCGTGTTCATTGGCGGCGGGAGCGACCGCGAACAATTGTTGGTGTGCCACCGGCTTTTGGAAATCAAACAGGATTTGAAGGCGTATGTAGAGGACAACGGCGCGTTGCTGGCGGTGTGCGGCGGGTATCAGCTTTTGGGAGAATATTATAAGCTGGAGGACGAAACGATCGAAGGACTGCATATCCTCGATATCCGCACCGAAAGCAAGCCGGGGCGGCTGATCGGTAAGGTCGCGATCGCCTGCGGGCTGTATGACGACTACATCACCGGCTTTGAAAACCATGGCGGCAGGACGTATTTGGGTAAGCATATTCCACTTGGGATTGTAAAATATGGAAACGGAAACAACGGCGAGGACAGGATGGAGGGTGTGGTATATCGAAACCTCATCGGCACCTATCTGCACGGGCCGCTTCTGCCAGCGAACCCGAAGCTGACCGATTATGTTCTGGAACGGGCATTGGAACGCAAATATGGTTCTGATGCGCCAAAGCTGCAAATGCTCGACGACACGGCGGAGGATGCTGCGCGGGAGTTTATCATTAAAAAATATCTCAAAATTTGAAATCTTTACCTTTCCGGTAAAGATTTTTTGCTTGATTACCAATTATATCACCGTCTATTTTATCTCGGAAGGGAAACAATAAATTCGGAGGTGATAGCTTTGACTACCAAAGAATTATTGTATATCGAAGACGCGCTCGGACACGAGCAGTTTTTACAGACCAAGTGTAAGGAAACGGCGCAGCAGGTGCAGGACCCGGAGCTGCGGGGATTTTTGGAACAGATGGCAAGCAAGCGTCAGGAGCTTTTCGGACAGTTTTATCAGTTGGTGTAACGCCGAAGTAAACGGCAGAAGGGAGTTAGGAAAATGGACGATAAATGCTTAATGGAAGACGTACTGCTCAACATGAAGGGCGTATGCGACCTTTATCTGCATGGCGCGATCGAATCGGGAACCAGCAACGTCAACAACGCGTTTGACAAGGCGTTGAACGATTCGTTGACGATGCAGGACGAGGTTTACCAGAAGATGATGCAAAAGGGCTGGTACCAGACCGAACAGGCCGAGCAGCAGAAGATGCAGCAGGTCAAACAGAAGTTTTCGAGCAACTAATAATTGAATGATAATGAAGAAGAAACAAGGCGGGGAGTATCCCCGCCTTATATTTTATAACTTTTTCAGCCAACCCAGCCGCAACAATAGGGCAATGCAATCATAGACCGCACGAAAATAGATCGCGGTGTGCTCCCAATCATACAATTCATTCTCAAGATATAAAAATTCTTTTGCTTGTTGATCCGTATCTCTCGCCTCTAGTTTTTCACGAATGTCCCACATTCGTTCTTCCTTTTGCCGGTATTCAATATCGTTTTCTTTTAATTGTCTCAGTGCGGCGTCAATGGTGTCAAACATAAAGGTTGCTAAATTCTTGTTTTCCTTCATTTTTTATTCCTTTCTGTTTTTTCACACAGCCACTTGAAAATTACTCACTCATAGGATATAATATTTATGCGCTTTCGCCTTCGGGCGGCTGTGTTTCATTTTGGGAGAAGCGGTGACTTTCGACGGTGGCCGCTTCTCTGTTTACTTTTCGAGGTCGTCATGTATCCTTTCGATCCCCTTGCGGATGATGTCTGAACGGGTGGTATTGAGCTTTTCCGCGCTCTCATACAGCTTTTCGAGCGTGATTTTATCCATGCGTACCCGAACCATGCTGTCTTTGGGGTTTTCAGGATGTGGCCCCGGTTTACGTTTTGCTACCAATGCATCACCTCTATTCCGTAGCAACGGATTTATTATATACTTGTTGCTACAGAATGCCAATCTTTTTCCATAAAAAAAGAGCCGTGAGGGCTCTTTTTTAC
>CABSMD010000016.1 GCA_902478725.1 uncultured Clostridia bacterium | reverse complement strand
AAGCTGTTCTTTGGCCGAACGAAGCGTTCGTTTGAACGGCCTGGAAGGGCGGATTTCGATCCTTTGCGGCGATGTTAAGGAGTGGCGGCAGTATTTTGTACCCGCCTCTTTTTCACACATCACCTGCAATCCTCCCTACATGGAGAAGGGTGGAGGAATCCAAAATCCATCCGGCCCACTGCTCCTTGCGCGGCACGAGGTAGCCTGTACCCTTGATGATATTGTGGGCGCGGCGGCGAGCCTTTTGTGCCATGGGGGGAAGCTCAGCGTAGTATACCGCCCCTACCGTCTGGTTGACCTGTTCTACTGTATGCGACGCCACCGCTTGGAGCCGAAGCGGATGCAGATGGTACACCCACGGACGGGGGAGGCGGCGAATCTGGTTTTGGTAGAGGCGGTTTTAAACGGCAGGATGCAGCTGAACCTGGAAAAACCGCTTGTCGTCTACCGCGAAGATGGGGAATATACCGACGAGATCAATCGGATTTACGGGAGGGAATGCCAATGAAGCTTTATATCGTCGCTACGCCGATCGGCAACCTGTCGGATATGAGCGAGCGGGCTGTTTCGGTCTTGCGCGAGGTCGATTTTATCGCGGCGGAGGATACGCGCCATACCTTAAAGCTGCTCAACCATTTTGGCATTTCCAAACCAATGACAAGCTATTTTGAGCACAATCGCCGGGAAAAAGGGGAGATCATCGTCAAACGTATTTTAAGTGGTGAGACGGCCGCGCTTGTAAGCGACGCCGGAACCCCTGCTGTTTCCGACCCGGGTGAGGAATTGGTAGACCTGTGCTTTGAAAATCACATCGACGTGATCCCGGTGCCGGGGCCGTGCGCGGCCGTCAGCGCCCTGTCCGCCTGCGGCCTGCCGACCGGACGGTTTTGCTTTGAGGGGTTTCTGACCATGAACCGTTCGAGCCGCCGGGAGCATCTGCAATCGCTTAAAAACGAGAGGCGAACCCTGATTTTTTATGAGGCGCCGCACAAGCTGCTCTCCACATTGCGCGATTTTTACGAGGTATTTGGAGACCGGCGGCTCACACTGGCGCGCGAGCTGACCAAGATACATGAACAGATCGTCCGCACTACCGTGGGAGCGGCGGTTGCTCATTACGAAGAAACTCCGCCAAAGGGAGAGTTTGTCCTGGTTCTGGAGGGGGCAGCGGAAGAGGAAAGAATATTTGAACAAACACCCAAGGAACAGTTGGACGGACTGATCGCGTCTGGCATGGACAAAAAAGAAGCCATCAGGCAGGTGGCCCGCGAACGGGGCGTCCCCAAGCGTGAGATTTACGCGCTGACGCTAGAAGATGATTGATAAACAGTTATTATTAAAGATGGTGTTTCAATCATAAATTTTGTATTTTTGGATATTGACGAATCCGGTCGTTTCCGTTAGTATATAGATATTGTGAAAAAAGAAGGAGCGTTACATATGGCAGAATTGAGATGGAATCCCCTGACGAAGGATTGGGTGATGATCGCGTCCCACCGTCAGAACCGGCCGCAGATGCCTAAGGACTGGTGCCCGTTTTGCCCGGGCTCAGGCAAGGTGCCGGACAACTATGAGGTATACGAATACGACAACGATTTTCCGGCGCTATCCGCCACGCCGCCTACGCCCGACGCGGTGGAGAGTGATTTTTATAAGATGGCGGAATCCTATGGCAAGTGTGAGGTTATCCTATACAGCCCTGAGCACACGGTCACTCTGCCGGAGTTGCCGGTGCCGCATATCCGCAAACTGGTGGATCTGTGGGCACAGCGTTTTTTGGAGATACAAAAGGATGAACGGATCAAGTATGTATTCATCTTTGAAAACCGCGGTGCGGTGGTCGGTGTCACCATGCCGCACCCACACGGGCAGATCTATGGCTATCCCTTTATACCCAAACGGCTGGAGCTGGAGTTCGATTCCTGTAGGGAATATTTTGAGGAAAAGCAGACATGTATGCTTTGTGATATGTTGTCGGATGAGATGAAATATGGACAACGTGTCATCATTGAAAACGATGATTTTGTATCCTTTCTGCCATTTTATTCGGAATACCCCTATGGGATGTATATTATGAGCAAGAAGCATAAGCAGAATATTACCGAATTCACCGATTCCGAACGGGATAACCTGGCTAAGATTCTCAAGGAGACGACCGGAACGTTGGACAGTCTGTTTGACTATCCCTTCCCCTATATGATGTGCATGTATCAAAATCCGGTCAACAGTGTGGATACCGGAGAGTATTACCATTTCCATATCAAGTTTTATCCGCCGATGCGTTCGCGGGATAAACAGAAATTCAACGCCTCCAGTGAAACCGGCGCGTGGGCCCATTGCAATCCGACCGCACCGGAGGAAAAGGCGGAGGAGCTGCGGGCGGCCTATCAAAAATTTATGTCTAAGGGGGAGTCGTTTTGGAAATCCGTGAAGTGATTGACAGATTTATTGAAATATATGGGGGAGACGAGTCGGATTTACGCTTGTTTGCCTCGCCCGGCCGGGTCAACCTGATCGGCGAGCACACCGACTACAATGGCGGGCTGGTTTTTCCGGCAGCGCTTTCGATGCGTTCCCTGATCGTGCTCCGTCCGCGTAAGGACAATCTGATTAACCTGACCGCGACCGACCTTGATCTGCACGTCAGCGCAGAAATTGACAGGCTGGACGATTACCGCGGCCTCAAGTGGGGCAATTATCAGCTTGGCGTGGCTTATGAGCTCCAACAGGACGGGTACGACCTGTGCGGGTGCGACATGCTCTATGACGACACGGTGCCGTTGGGCGGCGGACTGTCGTCCTCGGCCGCGATTCAGGTGGTGACGGCGCTTGCGCTGTCCACAATTGTAGATGAAAAGGCGGGCATCAGCCGTGAACCGGACATGGTATACCTGGCCAAGCTCAGCCAGCGCAGCGAGCATAATTATGTCGGTGTAAAGTGCGGGATCATGGACCAGTTCGCTTCGGCGATGGGGAAGAAGGACCACGCGATATTTCTAAACTGCAAGACGCTGGAATACGAGCTTGTCCCGATCCGCTTAGACGGATACAAGCTGGTGCTCGCCAATACCAATAAAAAACGCAGCCTGGCCGATTCTAAATACAACGAACGCCGCACGGAATGCGAGGCGGGCTTTGAGCAATTGAAGCAAGCAGTTCCGCAGGCAGATTGTCTCGGCGATGTTTCCTATGCGCAGTTTCAGGACTTCTCTCACCTGATCGCAGATGAGGTTGTGAGGAAGCGGGTCGAGCATGTGATCGCAGAGGACGACAGGGTGCTCCGTTCCGTATCCGCACTTAAGGCCAACGACATTGAGGAATTTGGCAGATTGATGGTTGCTTCCCACAACTCCTTGCGTGACTTGTACGAGGTGACAGGGGCCGAGCTGGACACCTTGGTGGATGAAGCGTTGAAGATCGAGGGCTGTATTGGTTCGAGAATGACCGGCGCGGGCTTTGGCGGCTGTTCGGTCAGCATCGTCCGCACCGAGGCGGTCGACAGCTTCCGGGAACAGGTTGGCAAGCGTTATGAGGAAAAAATCGGGTATGCGCCATCCTTTTATGTTTCGGATATCGGGGACGGCGGACATGAGATAAAAAACTGGTAAATGTGGCTTTTTGGTTTGTAAGCGGACATTTGCTGTAAATAAGAAAATCTATTGCAATACGTTTGTATTGCAATAGATTTTTGTTAGGAGGATATTCGTGCGTAAAAGTTTTTTGTACATACTCATTGCGGTTGCAGCGTTTACGACGCTGGAGCCGGTCAGTAAGCTGATCGCAAACGACGTGCATCCCATTTCGATGACCTGTATCCGTTTTCTGATCGGCGGCGTCCTATTGCTGCCGTTTGCCATCTATCAAAAGAGGAAAAACAACATCAGCCTGCATGGACGGGATTACCTGTACATGGCGCTTTTGGGGGTGCTCTGCATCTGTATCAGCATGGTGGTGTTGCAATACGCGGTCTTGCAGGCCGATTCGCCCGCGCTGATCGCGATTATCTTTTCGTCCAACTCCGTCTTTACCGTTTTGCTGGCGGCCCTGTTTCTTAAGGAACAACTTACCGTACAGAAGCTCTGCGCGGTCGTGTTGTGCGTGGCGGGCGTTTTGGTCAGCGCGGATCTTTCAAAAGGATCAAACCTGCTTTCTGTCCTCATGGCGGTTTTGGCGTCGGTTACCTTCAGCCTCTACACGGTTCTCAGCAGAAAGATGATGGGAAAGATCACCGGCATCATCCAGACAGGCTTTTCCTTTTTCTTCGGCAGTATCGTTCTGCTGATCGTCCTTCTAATTGCGCGCATCCCATTTATGGAGGTCGTGACACTCCACAACCTCCCCTATCTTTTGTATCTGGGGATCGCGGTGACCGGCATTGGTTACTGGGCGTATTTTCGGGCGATCGAGAAATCCTCCGCCATGGCCGCCGCGCTGGTCTTTTTCATCAAGCCTGTCCTGACGCCGTTCGCTGCTCTTTTC
This sequence comes from uncultured Clostridia bacterium, assembly GCA_902478725.1. Lineage (GTDB taxonomy): Bacteria > Bacillota > Clostridia > HGM11514 > HGM11514 > CABSMD01. The sequence goes on along the minus strand of CABSMD010000016.1, from coordinate 19,051 downwards.
ATCAACGGGATCGTGCCGTCCGCACGGGTGTATATTGCAGTGGTATTGGTGGTGCTGGGCTCGGTCTTGGCCTCCCGCGGCAAGCCAAAAGCTACGCTTACCGATAAAACGGACTGAGCACCTCGTGGTTGGTGCCATAAAAAATATCGTCATGCCCGCCGATCACCCGGCAAAGCTCCTCGATAACCTCCCAGTTATCGTCCGTGTCAAACTCGTAGCTGTGTCCCCAGACATAAAAGAGCTGGGGCTCCTCCGGCTGCAAAGCGACAAACCGACGGGCAAGCTCCATAAGGGTTTCGTCGGTATGCTTGCAGGTGGCCGGCAATGTCAGAAAATTTTCTGGAATGTCAAACCCTCCGGTACACGCCACGGTTCGCGCGTACCGGATATTATTTTCCCGCAGAACCGAAAGCACCTCGTCGTTATAGGTACCAAACGGATAGGCCATGCCATGGATTTCACAGCCGAATATGGATTCCAGGTTTTTCTTATCCTGTGCGATTTCCTTTTCAATCTCTTCACGCGGCAGGTTTTCCAGATGGGGATGGGTAAGAGCGTGTACCGCCACCTCGTGTCCCTGATAGGTTTTTTTACATTCCTCCGGTGTCATCCGCCGGATCATGACGTTGTTCTTTTTCCACTGGGAGTCTCCCCCCATCGTCCCACTGTTGATGTTAAAGGTGCATTTTAAGCCGTTTCTGTTGAAAATCTCCGCAAGCCGTATGTCCTGCGCGACGCCGTCGTCGTAACTGAAGGTTACTGCCTTTTTCTTGCCATTCCACATATCTGCCACCCCTTTATAGTAAATCAAAAAACTTTAGTGCCGTATGGATTTGTTCATTCCAGCGGTCCCAGCTATGCCCGCCCTCCGATTCGCGGTAGGTATAGTCAAAGGACAGGGTTTTCATAAAGTCACGGAATTTCACATTGGTGTCATACAAAAAATCCTCCGTGCCGCACCACTGGTAAATCTTTGGTTTTTGCACCACCGCGTCGGTCTGTTTTGCCAGATGGAACAGGGAGTGCGGCGTCAAATCCGCATCCGGGCCGAAAATCGGTGTGAAATCGGTCAGATTTCTGGCCACACTCTCTTCAATGTCGCAAACGCCGGAAAAGGAAGCGACACCCGCAAACCGTTCCGGATAGGTAAAGGCGGTTTTTAGGGCACCGTAGCCGCCCATTGACAACCCGGCAATGTAGGTGTCCTCCCGCCTTTTGCTGACCGGAAAGGTAGATTCAATGAAGGCCGGAAGCTCTTGTGATATATACGTAAAGTAGTTTTCACCGTACTCCATATCCGTATAAAAACTGCGCGCCGCGTCGGGCATGACGACGATGAGCTCTTTGCCCTGCACGAAACATTCCACACTGCTTTTTCTGCCCCAACTGGTTTGATTATCGCTCAGACCGTGCAGCAGATAAAGCACAGGAAGCGGTCTTTTTGCAGATTCCGGAAAGATAACCTCAAGGTTCTGCTCTTTGCCCAGAGAACTCGGCTTATGCGTAATGGATGCATGTGCCATTTTATTTCCCCCTAAAAATGTTTTTTTTATTTTACCACACCGGGTAAAAAAAGACAACCGGAAATAAATCAACTATTGTACATTCGGAAAATGTGTAGTATAATGTAAACAATATATAAGAAACGATTGGATTCAATCTTGATGGAAATCCTTATTTATAGAAAGGCTGTTTACTATGGGTGAGAAGAACAAGGTAGAAATCAGGATCAACGGCATGGATTATACCCTGTTGACGGAGGAAGAACCGGAATATGTGCACAAGATCGCGTTTTATGTCGATCAAAAGATGAAGGAAATTCATTCCGCCAATCCCAGGCTGAGCACAGCGATGGCCGCTGTTTTGGCGTCGGTCACGATTGGGGATGAGTATTTAAAGAGCGTTTCGGCGGCAGACCGTATGCGGGACCAGATCCAGCAGTATCTTGAGGAAGGAACGGCAGACAAGCTCGCCTTAGAGGAAGCACGCCGCGAATGCGAGAAGCTGAAAAAAGAACTGCATGATATGCAGATCAAATATGCGAAAAAGGAAACGGAACTTGAGGACGTCATTAACAATTTTGAAATCGAAGCAAAAAACAATAATGTTACCTTTGACGACCTGGAGTAGCGAACGGAGTTAGATGCTATGGAATTATTGGCGCCGGCGGGAAGCTATGAGGCGGTTCTCGCCGCGGTGGGGGGCGGTGCGGACGCCGTTTACATGGGATGCAGTGAGTTTGCAAATGCCAGGATGAACGCTGCAAACCTGGATTATAAAAAGCTGGCTGAGGCGGTGGAGTACTGCCGCGTCAGGGGAGTAAAAACGTATATTACCGTAAACACCGTGTTGTCCGACCGTGAGATGGAACGGCTATATCGGTATGCGGTTTTTTTATATCAGACCGGGGTGGACGGCGTGATCGTGCAGGATGTCGGGGCAGCTTCTTTTTTGCACCAGAACCTGCCGCAGCTTGCGCTGCACGCCAGTACGCAGATGGGAATCTGCAACGCCGATGGCGTCCGTTTTGCCCAGGGGTTGGGCTGCCGGCGGGTGGTACTGGCCCGCGAATTGGCAAAAGCGGATATCGCGGCGGTCTGCCGGGCAACCGATGCAGAAATCGAGGTGTTTGTTCACGGCGCACTTTGCGCCTGCTATTCGGGCTATTGCCTGATGAGCAGTTTTATCGGGCGGCGCAGCGGCAACCGTGGCAGATGCGCGCAGCCTTGCCGCTTGCCCTATCGGATCGGCGGCGGAAAGGATGGCGATTACCTAAGCCTTAAGGATTTAATGCTGTTGCCACACATTAACGAATGGAAGGAGTTGGGCGTTGCTTCGCTAAAGGTGGAAGGTCGCATGAAAGGACCGGATTATGTCGGTACGGTCGTCTCGGTATACCGCAAGGCCATAGACGGGGAGAAGGTTACCGAGGAGGATATCCGATCGCTTCGGAAGGTGTTTGACCGTGGGGGCTATACGGACGGCTATTATACCTCGTCCGCGCCGGACAGGATGTTTGCCTATCACAAGCCGGACACCCCTTATCAGAATATACAGTCCTCTTTGAGCAGGCCACAGCCCCGGGTAGCGGTTTCGATGCGGGCAGAGATTCGTGCGGGCAAGCCAATCCTGTTAGAAATGTATGACAGAGATGGGCAGCGGGCGATTGCTGAGGGGGAGATTGCGGCATTTGCCGCCAAAGAACGTCCCATTCAGGAGGAGGACGTGCAAACCAGGCTGGCCAAGCTTGGCGGCACGCCGTTTTTTGCTGAATCGGTTTCGGTCTTTGTCGAGCCGGGCATCATGCTTCCGTTTGGGGAAATTTCACGTGTGCGGCGGGAAGCGTGCGGAAAGCTGGAACAGGAACGTGCGGCAGTTGAGACGGAGCCCGTACCGGCGGAGATTTTTGTAAAAAAAGAGACGGGAACCAGATACCGCCGGCAGTACCTGACTGTTTCGGTTTTGACCGAGGAGCAGCTTATGGCGGCGTTGGATGCCGAATGCGAAAGGGTTTATGTGCCTCTGGCATTGATGGAGCAGGTCGCCGGCCGCTATGACCACAGGAAAATCGTCGTTTCCCTGCCCGCTAACATACATGAAACCGCACGGGGTACGATGCTGGCCGCTGTCAACAGACTACAAAATGCGGGGTTTGGAGAATTTCTTTTTTCCAATGTGGCAGACTGTTTACAAGGACGGTTTGCGGATTATACTGTTTGGCCCTACAACTCTATGACGGCAGAGTTTTATAAAAGAGAAGGCATTCAGGGAATCTGCTTGTCGCCGGAATTGAATCTGGCACAGATTCGTGACATGCAAACCACCGTCCCCTGCGAGGCAATTATTTATGGCAGGCTGCCGCTTATGTTGAGCCGGCACTGCTTTGTTAAGGCCAAACGCGGGAGCTGCGAAAAGGATTGCTCGCTGATTGACAGGACGGGTGCGGTTTTTCCCTGCGTTTGTGACAAATACAGCCACATGCTGTTAAACAGTGTTCCGATTTACATGGGAGACAAGGTGGATGAGTTTCAAAACACCTGTGTCCGCGACCTGCGGGTGGTATTCACCGTGGAAGATGGCGACACCTGCCGCAGGGTGCTGGAACTGGTGCGCGACAAAGCCCCGCTGGGAGGGGCATACACGCGGGGGCATTACTACCGCGGCGTTTGAACAGGATACGAAAGAGGAATAAAAGAATATGAAACAAGTAGATAGAATCAAAACAATTGGTGTGATCGGCCTGGGGCTGATCGGCGGTTCGGCGGCACGCTGCCTGTCGCGTACATTTGACGTAATCGGGGTCGACAGCGATCCCCACACGCTTGATTTGGCAGTTGCGGCCGGGGCGATCCGGGAGGGGTATACCGAGGCCGACGCGGTCTTGGCGGAATGCGATTTGATTTATCTCGCTCTGCCGGTGCTGGAGGCGCAAAAGGTGTGTACCGCGCTGCGGGATATTGTAAAGCCGGGGGCTGTTGTAACCGACCTGTGCAGCACAAAAGCAGAGTTCACGGCTTATATGGAACAATTTTGCCCGGATATTTGCTTTGTCGGCGGACATCCCATGGCGGGAAGTGAAAAGAGTGGGTTTGCCGCATCGGCGGCATACCTGTTTGAAAACGCTTATTATATTGTTACGCCCTCCCAAACGAGCACGGACGCGGCGGTCGAGCTGGTATCGTGGATTGCGCAGGAGCAATTCGGCGCGATCGTTCTCTCCATGTCGGCGGCGGAGCATGATTTTGCCATCGGCCTCATCAGTCACCTGCCGCATGTCGCGGCGTCGGCACTGGTGCGTACGGTAGAACAAAACGATGATTCCTGCCGTATTTTGCAGACGCTGGCGGCAGGGGGATTTCGGGATATCACCCGCATTGCGTCATCCGACCCGCGGATGTGGCAGAATATCTGCCTGAGTAACCGCGACGGTCTGCGGAAACTGCTCCGGTCTTACTGTAATGAACTGGACGCTTTTGATGCTTTACTTGATCGCGGAGATGCTGAGGCGCTGCTCGAATACTTCCGCGGTTCCAAGCAGTACCGTGACGAGATGAATGAAAACGTACGCGGTATGATTCCAAAGACCTATGAGTTGATCATGGATATTGAGGATAAACCGGGCAACATTGGCAAAATTGCTACCTTGCTGGGCACACACGGGGTAAACATCAAAAATATTGCGATCTCCAACAGTCGGGAGTTTGAGGGAGGAATCCTGCGCATCCAGCTGCGCGATAAAGAGAACTATGATATGGCCTGCGCGCTTTTGCCGGATACCATCAGGCTTGCCTGACGGGAGGGGAACAGACAGCTATACACAAAAAAGCGGCCATGCGATGAAAAACAGATAGAAAGGAACAATGAAATGTGTGAAGTAAAGATTCAATATCTGAGTGATAAAATTGGTAAGGGGGTAAACCCGCCGTTTTATGCGACCGAAGGCTCGGCAGGCCTTGATCTGTCCGCCTGCTGCGAGGGGGAAATGACGCTTGCTCCCGGGGAACGGCGCGGTATCCCTACCGGGGTCGCCATTCAACTGCCGGGCGGATACGGGGGATTTGTATTCGCGCGCAGCGGCCTGGCCTCCCGCCATGGAATTGCGATGTCAAACGGCGTGGGCGTGATCGACAGCGATTACACCGGCGAGCTGGTCGTGCTGTTGTGCAATAATTCGGATGAGCCCTATACGATCCGGTGCGGCGACAGGATCGCTCAGCTGGTCGTCCTGCCCGTGGCACACGCTTCTTTGCGGGTGGTGGAGGAGTTTGACCAGACTGCGCGGGCGGACGGCGGATTCGGTTCGACCGGCAGATGAGGCTGGTATTTGGGGACAAGGTGGTTGCGGCTGTAATCTTGATTGCCGCCTTAAGCGGCCTGTTTCTATCGGGCAGATTATTTGCAGGACAGGCGGCGCGGGAGGTTGTAATCGAGCTGGACGGCCGCGAGTACGCAAGATATAGTCTTGGAAAAGAAAAGAAATGGATTGAAGTTCGGTCCGAATACGGTTATAATAAGATAGAGATAGGGGAAAATTATGTAAGGGTGGCTGAGGCCGACTGCCCGGACAAGTTGGACGTCAGGGCAGGAGAGATCAGATCGGCCGGGCAGATGATCGTTTGTCTGCCAAACCGATTGGTCGTCCGTCTGGTCGGCCCGGCAAAGGGTGTAGACATTGTTACCTATTGATGAGGGGCGTGGAAACGCCGTGGGAAAAACGAAACGGTTGGTGGTTTCCGCCATACTGGTTGCGCTCGGTACCGCACTTGGGATCGCTGAAAATATGCTGCAGCTGGGGATGGGTATCTTCCCGGGCGGGAAATTGGGACTGGCCAATATTGTGACGCTGGCAGCGCTGTATCTGTTTGGGGGCGGAACGGCTCTTTCCGTGGCGGTGGTACGGGCTATTTTGACCTGTGCGGCAACGGGAATGTCGTCCCTTCCCTTTTCGTTATCGGGCGCGGTACTCTCCGCAGCCGCCATGTGGGCGGCAAAACGCTACCTGCCCTGCAGTGAGATCGGTGTCAGCATGATCGGCGCCTGTATGCATAACCTCGCCGGGGTCATGGTGTCGTTTTTTCTGCTGTCAAACCCGTATCTTTTTACGTATTTTCCAATCCTGCTCCTATTCTCCCTCGTGTCGGGTATCCTGACCGGAGGCGTAGCGCAGCTGGCGTTACGGCGGCTGGGAAGGCAGGAGTGAAGAATTGATTTTATGAATGACAGGCTAGCTTTGTAAACAGTGAAAGGATGGCTTTATGTTTGGTGAAAAAATGATTCTGGCGTCGGCCTCGCCCCGCCGCCGGGAGATTTTACAGATGGCGGGGATGGATTTTACTGTCTGTGTGAGCGACGTGGATGAGTCCGTGGATGCGGACACTTCGCCTTGTGAGTTGGTATGCGCTCTGGCCCAAAAAAAGGCAGAGGCGGTTGCGGCACAGTATCCCGGTAAAACGGTTCTGGGCGCTGACACCGTCGTGTGTATAGACGGTGCGGCACTGGGAAAACCGAAAGACCGCGCCGACGCGCACGCTATGCTCAGGAAGCTTTCCGGCAGGAAGCATGAAGTCTTTACCGGTTTTTGTATCCTGCGCGGGGGGCAATGTATCAACGATTACGAACAGACGGCAGTCTATTTTCGGGAACTGGAGGCGACTGAGATCAACTGGTATCTGGACACCGGCGAGCCGTTTGATAAGGCAGGAGCTTACGCGATCCAGGGAAAAGGCGGGCTGTTTATCCGCCGCATCGAGGGCGACTATTACAATGTGGTCGGACTGCCTATCTGCAGAATAGCGACAGAGTTGAATAAATTTACGAATGAGAGCGAGGAATAGAATTTTATGTTTTGGGGTAAGGATATCGGAATCGACTTAGGTACGGCTAATACACTGGTCTATGTAAAAGGAAAGGGAATCGCGGTACGGGAGCCTTCGGTGGTTGCCATCAACAAGAGCAACGGTGAGGCGCTGGCGGTCGGCGACAATGCCAAAAGCATGATCGGCAGGACGCCGGGCAGCATTATCGCCATCCGTCCGCTTAAGGACGGCGTGATTGCGGATTATGATATTACGAGGATTATGTTAAAATATTTCATTGGCAAGGTAACAAAAACCTCGCCGGTCTCGCGGCCGCGCGTGGTGGTGTGTATCCCATCCGGCGTGACCGAGGTGGAAAAACGCGCGGTGGAGGAGGCAGTCATGGCGGCCGGCGCACGCACGTCGTTTTTGATCGAGGAGCCCATGGCGGCGGCCATCGGCGCGGGACTGCCGGTGGAGGAGCCGATCGGCAGTATGGTAGTCGACATCGGCGGCGGCACAAGCGAGGTGGCGGTTGTATCGCTGGGCGGTATCGTGGTGGCGAACTCCATCCGTGTCGGCGGGGACGAGTTTGACCGCTACATCACACAGTATATCAAAAAACAGTATAACCTGATGACCGGAGAACGGACGGCGGAGGAGATCAAGATCACGATCGGCTCGGCACACGCCTACGAGGGCGAGGGTACGATGGAAATCCGGGGACGCGATCTGATCACGGGGCTTCCCAAAAATCTGACGATCAACGCGCAGGAGATCCGTGAGGCGCTGGATGAGCCGGTAACCTCGATCATCGACGCGGTGAAGTCTACCCTGGAGAAAACCCCGCCGGAACTGTCGGCGGACATCATCGACAAGGGCATTGTGATGACCGGCGGAGGCTCTCTGCTGCGAGGATTGGACATCCTATTATCGGAACAGACGGGTATTCCGGTTATGGTAGCGGAAAACGCTTTTGACTGTGTCGCCGAAGGAACCGGCCGTGTGATCGACGATATGGACACGCTTCACGAGGTTTTATATTCGAGCAATCATAAATAATCGGCAGGTGAGCGGATTGCAGTTTTTTAGAAATAAATATTTAATCATTTTTTTGTGCATTACGGTGGTTCTGATTGTAATCATCTCCTTTTCCGCCGCCAACGCTTACCGCACCGGCGTGGCAGAGAATGGAACCGGAATCGTCATTACCTCCGTCTCCAAGGTATTTCAATCGATCGGGGACGGAGTGAGTGGTTTTTTTAAATATTTCGGGGATAAAAAACATCTGGCGGAGGAAAACAAGCGCCTTACGGATGAGTATGCCGACATGCAGAACCAGCTGCGCAAATATGAAAGCTATAAGGTGGAGAACGAAAACCTCCGTTCCCTGTTGGATCTGAAACAGAATATCACCGATCATGAGACGGTGGCGGCGGAGGTGGTTTCCAAAGATACAAGTAACTGGTTCAACATCTTCGTTGTGGACAAGGGGACGGCACATGGGATCCAGCCAAAGATGAGCGTGGTATCCCATGGCGGTCTGGTCGGACATGTGGTGGACGCCGGGGCAAACTGGGCAAAGATCAGTTCGATTATTAATGCGGATGTGTCGGTGAGTGGTATGAATACCCGCACCGGCGACATCTGTATCGTCAGTGGGGATGTGGAGCTGGAAAACCAGGGCCTGTGCAAGATGATCTACATAAACAAGGACGCGGATCTTGAGGTTGGCGATATCATCGAAACCTCGGGCTTAGGGGGGTTATACCCCAAAGGGCTGGTGATCGGAACAGTCAAGGAGAAGAGGATCGACGTCAACAGCATCGACCAGTCGGCGGTTATTGAGCCGGCAGTGGATTTTACTAAAATAAGGGAAGTTTTGGTTATCAAATATCTGACCGAATAGGACTGTTGGCCGGATTGGCCCATATAGGAACAAATCTCAACTGTGTGTAAGAAGGAGGGAGGGGCGCATTTGAAACATGTATTTTACACCATTCTGCTGCTTTTGCTCGCGGTTTTTCAGGCTTTGGCCCCTTCGTTCTGGTTTGGGGTCAAGCCAAATTTGATCCTGTTATTTGTGCTGGGTATGGCGATTTTGGAGGGCCCGATACCGGGTATGATTTATGCCGTGGCAGGCGGTATGATACTGGATATGCTGGGTTTTCTGGTGTTCGGTGTCAATACCCTCTTCCTGCTTTATTTTGCGATGGCGTGCAGCCTGCTCTATGGAGTCTATTTTACCTATAATTATATCGTGGGTGTCCTGTTCGTGGGCGGCGTAAGCGTACTATATGAATTCTTTTACTATTTTTTTAACTTCTTTTTGTGGGGCGGCAGACGTGAATGGTCTGTGCTGATGGACGTGCTGTTGCCGGAAGCATTGTACAATATCGTTTTTTCGTTTGTTGTGTTTTATTTGATGATGCAAATTTTAAAGCGGTGCGACACCGCAGTGTGATACCGGGAGGTGAGGCCTTGTGTTTTCCGTCAACTTTAAAAGCCGGTTTTGGATTTTTGTTATTCTGATCCTGCTCCTGTTTTCTCTGGTGGTGATCCGCCTGATTAACATCCAGGTGGTGCAGGGGGAGTATTACCGCAATGAATCGGAAAAAAGGCTGTCAAAATCGGTGCCGGTCAAGGCGCCGCGCGGTGAGATATTTGACCGGAATATGAAGCCGTTAATCAAGAATAAAATGGGGTTCGCCATCGAGCTTCATAAAATAGACGCGACCCAGTCAGAGACCAACCAGGTTCTTCTGCGCCTGATCCGGCTTGCAGAGGAGAAGGGGTTCGCCTATTCGCACAGCCTGCCGATTACCCCTGCGCCGTTTGCCTTTGATTTCCCCTCCTCCGACGAGGAAGAGGTACAGGCCAAGGCGGCAGAATGGATCAGTCAAAAAGAACTTGGCGAGGACTGTGTAACCGCTGAGGATGTCATTCATAAATACAGGGAAAAGTATGGTATATCCAACGGGGAATACGACGACGATGCGGCATATAAGCTAATCGGTGTACTCAATGAGATGGAAAACCGCATGTTCAGTTATAACGCCCCGTTTACCTTTGCCAATGATATTGAAATGGATGTTGTTTCGATTATCAAGGAAAATCAGGCGGATTACCGTGGCGTAGACATCGTGGTCGATTCGACCCGTGAATACGCACAGGGAACCTTGGGCGCCCACCTTTTGGGGCGCGTCGACGTGATTTACAGAGAGGAATACAATGAGCTGAAGGACCAGGGCTATGGTATGAACGACGTAATCGGCAAGGATGGTCTGGAAAAGGTACTGGAGCCATACCTAAAAGGGAAGGATGGTACCAGCAGCGTAGAATACAGCATTGACGGCCGTCTGGTACGGGTGATCGATTCCAAACCGGCGGAATCCGGCAACTACGCGGTTTTGACCCTGGACGCGGATTTGCAGGCGGCGGCGGAGCAAGCACTGGCTGACGGCATTGCCAAGACCAGGGCCGCAGGCGTGCGTGCGGCCAAACGGCAGGGGGCGGATTGTGACAGCGGCGCACTGGTGGCGATCGACGTCAATACCGGCGAGGTGTTGGCAATGGCCTCCTACCCATCCTATGACCCGGCTAAATTCACCGAAGAGTATAATGCGAACATGAAAAACCCCGCCAATCCGATGCTCAACCGCACCATTTCGGGCGCTTATGAGCCTGGCTCCACCTTTAAGATGGTAACGGCGATTGCGGGTATGCAAGAAGGGGTGGTAGGCCCTAAGGAGGTCATTCGTGATGAGGGGATTTATAAATACTACGCGCCGTCCTATACACCCGCCTGCCATATCTGGACAAGCTCGCATACAACACACGGTAATGTGACGGTGAGCAGCGCGCTGCGAGAATCCTGCAACTATTTCTTTTACGAGGTGGGCCGGCGGGTCACGATTGAAAAGCTGAACGTGTACGCCAAAAAGTTTGGCCTGGGACAAAAGACCGGTATCGAACTGGCCGGCGAAGTTTCCGGCATCCTGGCCGGGCCGGAGTACCGTGAATCGATTGGCTCGGTATGGTATCCGGGCGATACGATTCAAGCCGCGATCGGGCAGTCTGATAATATGTTCACGCCGATTCAAATGGCGGTCTATGTCGCCACACTCGCCAATGGAGGAACCTACTACAAGCCACACCTGATCAAAGAAATCCACTCCTATAACGATGAAAACGACGTGACCTATTTCATGCCGGAGGCGGTGGATCAGATCAATATTAATCCGGCCTACCTAAAAGAGGTGGTACAGGGGATGCGGGAAACGATCACACAGGGAACCGCACGCGGCCAGTTTTCCAATTCCACCGTGGAGGCGGCGGGAAAGACGGGTACGGCCGAGGTGCCAAACGGCTCGGATAACGGAATTTTTGTCGGTTTTGCCCCCTATGACAACCCGAAAATCGCGGTGGCTGTCGTGCTGGAAAACGGCGCGGGCTACTATGTTTCCGACATCGCCAGAATCGTAATGGAGGCATATTTAACGCCAAAGGATACGGAAGCGGAGACGGGGGAATAGAATGAATAAAATCTGCAAAATATTTCTGTAAACTAATAGACGGATGAAAAAAAGTATGATATGATAATAAATAAGGGTGCTATTGAAAACGGGAGGCTTAGCAGATGGGAGAGGTCATTGTTATCACATCCGGTAAAGGCGGCGTTGGCAAAACCACCTCGGCGGCCAATATTGGTGCGGCCCTATCTCTGTTTGGCCAGCGCGTCGTTATCATCGACACCGATCTAGGTCTTCGTAAGCTGGACATAGCCTTGGGGGTAGGGGATCGTGTGGTATACGACCTTGTCGACGTGATTTACGACAGGTGCAGTATCCGTCAGGCATTGGTCCATGATAAACGGTTTTATGAGCTCTATGTCCTGCCGGCCTCCCAAAGCAGCGATAAAAGCGCAGTCAACCCACAGCAGATGAAAGAGCTGTGCAACCGCCTCAAAACGGAATTCGATTACATACTCATTGACTCCCCGGCTGGTATGGAGCAAGGGTTTGTCAACGCCGTGTCAGCGGCTGACCGGGCGGTTGTGGTTATCATCCCCGAACCGGCTTCGGTTCGTGATGCGGACCGCATTATTGACCTGCTTGCCGAACATTCGGTTACCGACGTGAAGCTGTTAATTAACCGTTTGCGTTCCGATATGGTCAAAAGAGGAGATATGCTGGCTCCTGAGAGTATTATCCAAACGCTGGGGACGGAATTGGTTGGTATCGTGCCGGAGGACGATTTGGTCATTTCGGCGGTGAAGAAAGGAAAGCCCGTCATCCTGCTTGAGCAGTCCCGCGCGGCTCTGTGTTTTAAAAACATTGCCCGTCGTTTGATGGGAGAGGATGTTGCACTTGCTTATTTTAAGCCTGACGGCTTATGGAAACGGCTGAAAAAGGCGTTTAAAAATAAATAGAGAAAGGATGCCTATTATGAATATTGCATTAATCGCACACGATTCCAAGAAGGAGCTGATGGTTCAGCTTTGCATTGCATACAAGGGAATCCTGCAAAAGCATAACCTGCTGGCTACGGCTGGAACAGGCAGACTGGTGAAGGAAGCGACCGGGATTGAGGTGCAGACCTTTCTATCCGGACCATTGGGCGGCTATCAGCAGATTGCCGCACGTATTTCTTACAATGAAATCGATTTTTTGATGTTCCTACGCGATCCCCTCTTGCTTAAGAGAGCGGAATCGGATGTGGATGAACTGATGAAATTATGTGATATACACACCATACCGTTCGCCACCAACCTGGCGACCGCAGAAGTTTTGATTCAGGGATTGGAGCGCGGGGACTTTGATTGGCGAGATATCGTTAATCCAAAGCGGTAAGATGTTTTTATTGATCGAAAGACAAAAGAGGACTTCTTTTGTCTTTTTTTGTTTTAAAAGGGGATGGAAAAATGAAAGAAAAAAAGAGAAAGGTATGGCGATCGGATAAAAGGTTGGGCAAGGTGGGGACGTTATTTTTAATCCTTCTGATCGTGCCCGTAATGTTACCCATAACGCCGGTCTGCGCGTCGGGTGATATCGTGCTGTATGTCTCGCCGGAGGGCAGCGATACGAACGGAAACGGAAGCCTTGCTTTTCCATATGCCACTGTGACCCGGGCGCGGGATGCGGTGCGTACCCTGCGCCAGGCTGGACGGGTGGGCAATGTGATCGTGGAGCTGCGTGGCGGAACCTATTATATAGACAGCGGGATTGTGTTCGACCAGCGGGATTCAGCGAGTGAGGGGTACACAGTCACCTACCGGGCCTACCAGGGCGAAACGCCGGTGTTTGTTTCCCGGCGGGAGGCGGTTTCCGGCTGGGAGGAGCAGAGTGGAGGTATCTGGTCGGCAAAGCTTCAAACAAACGGGCAGTTTTACCGCCTTTACGAGAATGAAACGGTCGGGAATCCCGCCCGTTACCCGGACGAGGGATATTTTAAAGCGGTGTCCTCCCCGGCGACGGACGGGATCGCCAAAAATGCATTCTGCTGTAAGCGGGAGGATTTTAAGATGCCTACGCGCTATTCGGCGCTGGAGGCAGTACTCTGGCCCGGCGGGGACAGTGGGGAATGGAACTGGTTTGAAAACATCATACCGGTTACAAAAATTGATGCGAATGAGGCCGAGCGTGCCTTTGCAGAGTATGAGGATTTCGGCGACAGCTCGCGTTTTCCACCAGGCGGACCGAACACGGTAAAGACGGCTGAATGGAATGGAACCGGCTGCTATTTTGTAAAGGACGGGCAGGATACCTGCCTCAAATTACAGGGAAGCGGCGTAAATACCGCAAATGCCTCACAATTGTCGCGCCAAAACCTGCATCTGGAGGGGGACATCACCTATACCACCACCGTAAAGCGAATGGGAAACTCACAGGGTGGGCGCTGCGGCTTTTACATCGGTAAAAACCAGATGCTGCTTGTGGGAGGCAATCTGGCCTGCAATATACAGGACCCCGCCACCGGGGAATCCAAAACCTTTTCGCTTGGCGCCTGCCGGGAAAATACTTGGTACCAGGTCAAATTTAAGCTTTATTTTGATGAAGCACAAAAGAAGTACCGGACCTATGACGTCTGGCTGGACGGTGTCAAAAAGAATCCTGCGCCGCTGTTGATCCGGGAACCGTTTGAACGCTTGGACAACTTTCTGATCGCCAGTTTTTATAACCTGTATCTGGGCGAGCCGACAGGGGAAAACCAGTTTTGGATCAAGGATTACCGGCTGGAAGCGGAAAGGGAGTCTCATTACCCTGCCATCACCTTAAAAAACAATGCAAGCTACACGATTGGAACAGGCTCGCGCTACTATCTGCAGGGCGCGCGTGATTTTTTGGATCATCCGGGTGAATTTTTCTACGATTCCACAAACGGCCGGGTGGATTATATTCCTCATGGGCCGATAACGGAGGATACCGAAATCATTGTCCCTGCCAGCGATCACATCTTCCGGTTCGAGGGTACGGGCGAAAAGCAGCCTGTGAAGGGGATTACCCTGCAGGGGGTAGAAATTCGCGGTACCGACCGGGGGTATTCAGGTGTCAGGATCAAAAACGCCAGCGGCATCCGCATCCTTGACTGTAGGATATACAATGTAGGCGATCGTGGAATCCATATGACAGGAAAAACAGCAGACTGCGAGTTTGCCGGAAACGAAATCTTCAACGCCGGGGAGAGTGGGATGGAAATTGACCTGGCCCTCCAGACCAACGAGGCGAAAAATGGCTATTCCCGCATCGTAAACAACCATATCTATAACGTCGGGCAGATTTACGGCCAGGGCTCCTGCATCCATCTAAATAACAGCGCGGGAAATTATATTGCCAACAACCTGCTCCATGGTTCCCGGCGCTACGGAATCGGGATGGTGTCCAGCCGGCCCGGTACCCTGATCGGTAAGACGATCAATGGCATTTTGGTCACACAGGAGAATGTGCGTGAGTTCACCCACACCCAGGATAACGTGATCGAATACAATGATATTTACGATTGTATCTCCGATTCGCAGGACTGCGGGCCGATTAACTCCTGGGGGATCGACGGCGGGAATATTATACGCTATAACGCGGTGCATGACAGCACGATCCCGTTCTCGTTCGGCACGGGTATTTATCTTGACGATGCTTCCGATTATGAAACTGTGACCGGCAACCTGGTCTATAACATCCGTTCCGCCCCCGGCGCGCGGCTGTATGCAAGCATGTTTGCAAAAGGGATCGGTAATAAAATTGAAAACAACATCTTCGCGGACAATCCGGTATCCGGCCAGACATTGGGAGTTGTCACGACGAACGCCATGGGCGGCGAAGGGTGCCATGACCTGTTTTTTAGCCGGAATATTGGCTACCGTGCCGGAAAGAAGCTGTACCATTTTGCAAACTGGCAGGAAGACCGGTTCACACAGGCGGACTATAATCTGTTCTATGACGGTTCGAACGACATTACGCTCTATGGCAATACCGGCGCGCGGGAGGAGTCGTTTGCGGACTGGCGCGGCGCAACCGGATTTGATGTCCAATCCCTGATTACCGATCCGCTTTTTATGGAGCCGGATAAGAATGATTACCGTCTGCGCCTGGATTCCCCGGCCTATCGGTTGGGATTTCAGGATATCTGGCTTGAAAACATTGGCCTGTTACCCTCTTTCCGGTATGCCGACCCTGCCGACCCGGTAGAGAAGCTGTTCATAAAGCCTGCCGGCACGCAGGCAAATGCGGGCGGTATCCGGTTATCGGCAGGTGAAACAGTACAGACCACGCTTTTGGCAAGGAGCAGGACAGGATATTGTCTGGATGGGATAACGGCGCAATATACCGGCTATGATACCGATGTTATAAAAGTTGATACGGATGGAACGATTTTGGCTAAATCTCCTGGACGAACCGAGATAACCGTAACGATGAAAGGGACGGATGTTTCAACCCGGCTACAGGTGGAGGTCGGGGAAAATGCGAATGCTATCCTGTTTTACGACCGTGACGGCGTCCAACTAAGCAGTGTGTTTGGAGAAAGCTATGTCAAAGCGGAGTTTGTCGTAACCGGACGGAGTGGTATAGCGGGCTTTCCAATGATCCTGGCACAATATTCTGCCAGAAATGAAATGAAAAGAATGGTTACCGGAAGATTGACGAAACAGAGCAACACATTGGAACTGGATGATTTAAAATGGGAGATGGGAGACTGCATCAAGGCTTTCGTGTTTGAGAGCTTTGACAGTCTCAGACCGGTTGCTTTTAAGAAAGTTTAATGGTAAAAAAGGAGGAGAATATGATGAAAAGAGTGGTAGCTGTATCATTAATTTTGCTGTTGAGCATCTTCCTGCCCGTGGCGGCAGGCGAGCTTGTGGTACGGGACGGCCAGGGGCGGACCTACCCGGTTTTAGGGGAGGCTGACGGACAGGTGGTTCTGCGGGATGTGGAATGGCAAACAGGCCGGATCGTCTTTGCCGGTTACGACCGCACAGGTAAGATGATTGGGTTTGACCATATGGATGTGTCAGGGACGGAGATAATCTGCCCATTCCCTGTAACGAATGAAATGGCAAGCGTAAAGGCGTTTGCCTGGGAAGGGCTGGGCACTATGATTCCGCTGTCCGACGCCGCGGTTATTGGACGGAATACCGAGACATCCCTGTTCGATCCAGTGATTTGTAATTTTTTGGATAACAAACCGTCCGCCGTATCCTTTACCTTTGACGATTCCATCTATAACGCGACGCTGTTCTACAATGAGATGTTCAAAAAGTATGGATTATGCGGAACCGCGATGGGCGTTGTGAATAATATGAAAAACGCCGACCCGGTCAGGCAGGAGGAGATTTTGAACAACTGGCGCGCGATCTTTGACGAAGGCTATATCGACTTGGGCAACCACTCGACGACACACGCTGTCCGCTATCAGGCGGACAGTCCGGATGCGCAGACGCTTAAGATGGATATTACCGATGCGTATGATCAACTGTGCGAGTGGTTCCCGAATCAAAATCCGATTACTTTTGCTTCTCCCTGGGGACAATACAGCGCCGACGCTGCGGCGGAGATGGCAAAGAGACATTATGCCAACCGTGGGACGGGCGGTGGCAACGTGCCGGTCAACCCAACCGAAGAGCAATGGTTTCGTCTCCCGTCCGCCGTTGCCGACAACAGCCTTTCGGTAAACACACTCAATCAATGGATCGACACTGTGATTAAGGATAAGAAGTGGCTAATCGAACTCTGGCACGGGACCGAGCCGGAAGGGACTACGGCATTTACCTATAACATGACCGAAAAGACATACGATGAGCACCTGGCCTATGCGGCTTCGAAAAAGGAGCAGATCTGGTATGGTACCTTCAACGAGGTAACCCAATATATCCGGGAACGGCAGAATGCCACCGCAAAGATTCTTTGGGCGAATCCGTCCAATATGGCCGTTACGCTTACAGACACATTGGACGACGCAATGTTCGACTTTCCCCTGACCTTAAAGGTAAACGTACCCCTGCAGTGGCACGGAGCAGTGGTGACCCAGAACGGGAAAAGCGAACGGGTGTCGGCTACTCTGGAAGGGTCGCGCAGGTATGTGTTCGTCAACGTGGTTCCGGATCGCGGCGCGGTGGTACTTACAAAGACAAAATAGAAGAGTACGCTATGCAACCAAATCAGCTCACAGTTAAAAGCATACCCACCGGCTTAGCCGGTGGGTATGCTTTTAACGATACTAAAACGTATTTTGGCTGCTTTGACACTTCATCTTCCAACCTGATTGACCGAGCGAAAAACCATACGCTTTAGCTTTTCGGGCGGCATGGCGGTTTCAGCCGTCACTGTTATGGGCGCGGGGGAGGTGATGTCAAAAAAGTTGTTGCTTAGCAGCAGGTCGCAGTCTTCAAAATCAATCTCTAACCCCTGTACGAAGGTGTCCGCTGTAACCGAGATGCGAGCAACCCCGTCTGAGCATACAACGTCCGCGCGGATGTTTGGCTGTTGGAAAGCAAAGTACTTCGGCTTGGTAAACAGTGTCGCCTGCTCGGATACCAGATTTCCATCCGCGTCACGCAGACGGCAGACAAGATAGCGTTCCTCTTCAAATTCGTTTAGCCATTCGCTGAAATTTTGAATCAAAACATCCCGCGCGCACAGAGGCTCCACCTGTACCGGCAGATTGCCACGGTGAAAGATATGAAAATCTCTCCCGCACACTGCGTATTCAATAGATCCACAAAAGCCTTGCCGGGTCTCATTGGAGATGTTTAAAGCAACCTCCAGACCGTCCGCGTGGGAGGAGAGCAGAACAGGCGCGTAAAACCGTTTTGCGGCATAATGCAACGCCTTCCAGCGCCCAAAGTAATCGAGCGACGCCCAGGACGCAACCGGCCAGCAGTCGTTTAACTGCCAGTAGACCGAGCCCATACAGCGCCCGCGGTAACGGCGGAAATGCTCCACACCATACTGGATCGCGTGCGCCTGGTTCATCTGCGAGAGGTAGACCAAATCCTCAAAGCGTGTGGCGTAGCGGTATTCCTCTGCCGCATAAGTCAGGATTTTAACATTGCCGACCTTGCACTTTTGATGCGCCTCCATAATCTTTGAAAAAGGGTTCATTTCTTCCTCCGGCGCGAAGGCGCGGATCGTTTTCATGGATGGGAAGGACTCAAATCCGAATTCGCTGCAAAAACGGAAATGGTGCTTGCGGTATTCTTCAAACGGCTTGCTTCCATGCCAGACATCCCAAAAATGCTGGTCGCCGCGGTTTGGGTCGTCCGG
>CABSMD010000015.1 GCA_902478725.1 uncultured Clostridia bacterium | reverse complement strand
AGTGTATCTTGCGGCGCGCCCGTCCGTTATATTTTTATTTTCCCTTTCCCACATATTCGCTTGGGCTTGTCAGGTATTGCCTTTTAAACAGCCTGCAAAAATAGCTCGCACTGCCATAGCCTAGATAATCGGCGATCTCACCGATATTTAGGCTGGAATATTGCAGCATTTCCAGCGCGTGTTCCATCTTGAGGCGGTTGATGTATCCGGTCACGGTGAGGCCCGTATGCTTTTTGAAGATCCGCGCAATGTATTGCTTTGACACACCAAAGTGCTCCGATAAATCCAGTAAGGTCACAGGCTTGGTATAGTTTTGCTGGATGTATAACAGAATTTTGTGAAATAACGCGGGCGCGTCCCCCTCCGAACCGGTGGAATCCATACTGACTGTGGAGAGCAGAAGAAGGAGCTGGGCAAAGCACAGGTCTGCCATCAGCTTGCGGTTGATATCGGTATCTAGCATGGCGTTGTTGCATCTTGCAATCAGCAGCAGGGCGTTTTTGTATTCCTGTTCCAAAGAAATATGCCGGTCGACAAACACGGTCGAGTAATCTGTATTGGGCAGCTGAAAGGATGGGCTCCGCGGCTGGACAGAAACCGTCTGGGGTTCTGACTCATCTATTTTTGCATTAAAATGAAAAAAATAATATTCGCATTCACTGTTGGTTTCCGGTATATAATAAGTCCCCTGTGGAATCAGTATAACATTGCCCTCACATAACCAAAAGGTTTCATTTTGTATTGAAAACCTGCATTCGCCGCTGATGACGCAAACCAGCAGATTTCTGCTGATAACCGCCCCCTTGTGCGACCAGCGGCTTTTGTGCTTTACCCGTCCCATCCGTGTAAGCTCCGGAAGATGTGTAAAATCAACGCGGTACATAAAATCCCCCTTTGTTTCTCAACTAGGATATTTCCATTATACCTTTGCATTATCTGAATGTCAATCTGTTTCATATCGTATTATAATTATCTGCTTTTGTGTATTTACTTTTTAAGAAACTGACAATATAATTAATTCTATCCAAGGGGGGATTTTGATGGGCTTTTCATTACAGGCAGGCAAGTTGAGGTTTGTGATTTCCGAAGATGCCCAAGAGATTGGCTGGAAGGCGGAAGGGCTTCCGATGAAGCAGAGCCGGTCGGCCGATTTCTGGCGGCTGTTTTTAGATGATGGGGAAATGCGGGAGATCACCGTGCGTTCCTCGCGGCAGAAGGGACAGGTGGAGAAGTCGGCATCGGGCCTTTTGATTACCTATGACGAGCTGGTGTCAGACTTTGGGGAACGCTACAAGGTCTCGCTGTCGATCCGGGTTCAGCAGACGGACGGCACTTATGAGTGTCTTTCGTGGCAGGCGGAGGTGAGCAATCGGACGGAGGCAAGTCAGCGGGCGGAAGTACGGGTGAACGAGCTGCAGCTCCCTTTTCTGGACTTTTCGATTTTATGTGACGGGCAAAGGGAAAGGGACGTCTATTATAAAATGAACGGTCTGGGTGAGCGAATTGAAAACCCATGGAAGCAGATCATGCAGCAGCATACCGGCTATGTCTCAGCAGACTATAATCAGGTGTGGGATAGCGTAACCTACCCGGCAAAAGCCAGTATGTGTTGGTTTGGGGTGGAGTCCGGCGGGCATTTTCTCTATCTGGGAAAGCAGGATTCGCAAGTGCCCGTCAATGTATTGTCAGCCGGTATCGGGCCGGTTAATAGCGTGCCTCGGCTGTTGCTTACCATCTCCCATTTTCCGTTAGCGAAGCCGGGTGAAACTGTGGCGGTAGCCCATACTGTTGTTTCCTTAAACAAAGGGGACTGGCGCACCGGATCGGACATTTACGGTGAATTCGCGCGAAAAAATTGGTATCGTGCGCCCCAAAGGCCACAATGGGTGCAGGAAATGACTGGTTGGCAGAGAATTATTCTAAAGCATCAGTATGGAGAGGTGTTTTTTACCTATCAGGACCTGCCCGATATCTATCGTGAGCAGAGTCGGTACGGACTGACTATGCTGATGGTGTTTGGATGGTGGAAAGGCCGGTTTGACAACGGCTATCCCCTCTATGAGCCGGACCCCGCACTGGGCGGCGCGGGGGCGCTGACCAAAGCCATTGACGAGATACAGCAGATGGGCGGCCGGGTCGCTCTTTATACCAACGGTGTGCTGGTGGATGTCAAGTCTGCATTCTATCGGCAGAACGGCTGGAAGGTTTCAAGAAAGGACCTCGACGGAAACGAATACCGGGAACATTACCGTTTTTCCAACAATGGTATGCTGGCGCGGGAATTTGGGTATAAAACCTTTGTGTCGGCCTGTCAGGCAACGGCTGAGTGGCGCGACAGACTGGTAGAAAACGGGAAAGTGAAGCTCTCATTCCAACCCGATTCCATCTTTTTTGACCAGATCGGCGGGCATTTTCCGCGCCTTTGCTTTGATGAAACCCATCAGCACGGCCCGCGCGGGGACCGCGAGCAGGAATGGCGGATTAAAAATCTCAAGGCGCTGCGCTCCCTTTGTAACGAAGAACAGGCGATTGGCTCTGAGTTTACAGTCGATGCCTACGCACCCTATCTCGATTACCATCATGGATGCATGTTCGGTAATACCTATCGTGAAACCAACACGTTATTTCCGGAACTGTTTCTTCGAACCTTTCCCGAAACCATCCAAACCGACCGTTTTTTGCACGACGATAGGGAAGGCTTTGAAAAGGCGCTAAATTATGCTTTTTTATATGGTTTTCGATTCGATGTTTCGATATATCGCGGCAGAAAATCTACCGTTGGCAGCCTTCCGGCTTATGCGGCATATCTCAAAAAGCTGATCGAATGCAAGGAAACATACCGCCGCTTTTTCTATCATGGCAGGTTTGTTGTCAAAACGGAACTATCCCTGCCGGAGGGAGTAAAGGTGGCAGAGTATGAACATGGGGATGAGGTTATGTTTGCACTGTGGAACCATAGTACCGGGCCGCAGAGCTTCTCCGTGTTTGGAAGGCCGGTCTCGCTGGCGGCTGAGGAGGTATGCTGTATTGTGTTGAAGCGGGACGAAACAGTAAGCAAATAATGCTATGACCGGATAAGTACTGAGCCTGGGTAAATAACAATGCATAATACAAGGAAAGGAAGGATTCGTTATGTTTGATTTAGCAGGAAAGGTGGCGTTGGTGACCGGCTCCTCTCGGGGGATTGGGAAGGGTATCGCGTTCTCACTGGCACAGGCGGGCGCGGACGTTGTGGTGAACTGTGTGGGATCTCTGTCATCCGCGCAGCAGGTAGCCGGAGAGATAAACAGCATGGGCCGGCGTGCCATTGTGGTGCAGGCCGACGTGACGCGGGAGCAGGAAGTGGGCCGTCTGTTTCAAGAGGTGTCACGGCAGTTTGGCAGGTTGGATATTTTGGTCAACAATGCCGGCACCTCACAGCCGAAGGATATTTTTGAAATGACGTTGGAAGATTGGGACAGAATCATCCAAACCAATCTGACCAGCGGGTATCTTTGCGCAAAGCAGGCGATGGAGCTCATGCGGGAACAGAATGGCGGACGGATCCTGTTTATTTCTTCTGTGGTTGGGGAGCGTGGCGCGCTGTTTGGCCATCTACACTATGCCGCGACCAAAAGCGGACAACTCGGCATGGTCAAAACCCTGGCGCGGACTGCCGCACCCTATCACATTACCGTGAACGCTATCGCACCCGGCGTCATCGCGACAGAACTTTTATACCAAACACACGGTGATGACGGTGTGACCGAACTGGGAAAAGAAATTCCCCTGGGACTGGGTACGCCGGAGGACATCGGCGCCGCGGCAGTGTATTTATCCAGCGATGAGGCGCGTTATGTGACCGGCGCGACGCTGGACGTCAACGGCGGCACGCATTTTCGTTGAACCGAAGATATTTGCTGATAATAGGACAGCGCAATTCAATTGATTGGAGGAAAAGGAGATGAAGATCACATGGCTTGGGCAGGCGGGACTGTTGTTTGAGCAGGACGGCTTTACCGTCTTGGTCGACCCCTACCTGTCCGACAGCGTGGGGGAAGTGAATCCCGCGCTTCGGCGGCGCGTAGCGGTGGAGGAACGATTTTTACAGATCCGGCCGGATGTCATTGTCTGTACCCATAACCACGCCGATCATACCGACCCGCAAACTCTGCGGCACTATCTGGGGGCGAAAGAACAGGCTGCAAATTACAGCGTAACCGTTCTTGCCCCTGGCGCGGCGTGGGAGGCGGCCAGAAAATTTGGAGGAGATCATAACTATATTTTGTTTAACCACTATACCGAGGTAACCGTGGGCAGCGTCCGTTTCCTGGCGGTGAAGGCGGCGCACTCCGATCCTGACGCGATAGGCGTTATCCTCGATTGGGGCGGAAAGCTCTATTACCACACGGGGGATACCTTATACAGCAAGGATATCTTTGCGGATATTCCCACAGGCATTGACACCTTGTTCCTGCCGATCAATGGGGTAGGGAATAATATGAATGCGGTGGATGCCTCGCGCTTTGCAAAACGCATTGATGCGAAACGGTCGGTGCCGCTGCATTGGGGACTGTTTGACGACCTCGACCCGGCTGCTTTCCAGGCCGCCGGCCGTGTCATCCCCACGATATATCAGGAAATAGGAGAGAAAACAATATGAAAATCACAGATATCAAGACTTTTGCGGTAGACTGTTACCGAACCAACTGGGTGTTCGTCAAAGTTTATACGGATGAAGGGATCGACGGGATCGGGGAGGCGACTCTGGAATATAAGGAAAAGGCCCTAATCGGCGCAGTGGAACACATCCGGGAGGTGCTCGTGGGCAAAGATCCACGCCAGATTGAAAAGCACTACCATGCTATCTATCGGGATGCCTACTGGCGCGGCGGCGCGGTATTGATGTCCGCGCTGTCAGCGGTGGAGATGGCGCTGTGGGATATTTTGGGTAAATCTTTAAACGTTCCGGTATACCAGTTGCTGGGCGGCATGGTGCATGAGTCGGTGCGTATCTATGCCAACGGTTGGTTTGCAGGGGCAAAACGACCGGAGGAGTTTGCGCAAAAGGCAAAAGAAGCGGTAGCCCGAGGGATCACCGCCTTAAAATGGGACCCGTTTGGAAAGAATTATCTTAACCTGTCAAACGCGGAACTGGACGCTGCGCTGACCTGCATCGGCGCGGTGCGCGAGGCGGTCGGCCCGAACGTTGACCTACTGATTGAGGGCCACGGGCGATTCAATGTTCCGACCGGAATCCGAATTGCTAAGGAGCTGGAACCCTTCCGCCCGATGTTTTTTGAGGAACCGACCCCGCCGGACAGCGTCGGTGCACTGGCGGAGGTGCGGGAAAAGTCACCCGTGCCGATTGCGGCAGGGGAGAGACTATATACCCGTTTTGCCTACCGGGAGCTGTTTGAACGAAAGGCAGCGGACTATATCCAGCCGGATTTGAGCCATGCGGGCGGAATTATGGAATGCAAAAAGCTCGCGGCGATTGCCGAGAGCTTCTACATTCCGTTTGCGCCGCACAATCCCAGCGGCCCGGTCGCCAATGCCGCAACGCTTCAGCTTGCGGCCTGCACCCCGAATTTTTGTATATTGGAAATCATGTACAGCGATGTGGACTACCGCAAAAAAATCACCAACGAAGACCTCCAATACCGCGATGGCAGGATACAGATTCCGCAAAAGCCGGGGCTGGGCTTGGAGCTGAACGAGGAGGAGTGTGCCCGGCACCCTTACCAGCCCCATACCTTGCGGCATTATTCCGGCGAGCTTACCAATATACGCCCGGCAAAAACAGAATTTTATTTTTAGAGGATACGACGGGCGTAACGTTGGCTTGCCAAAGCAAACGGGTGTACGGCGGGAGGCAGGACGGATACGGCCTGTAACTTCGGAGGACGTCCAGCTTATTTCTGTGGAACGGTTGGTACAATCTCGATGCGGCCGGAGGTTTTCGCCAGCGGGATGGCCACCGTCCCTTTGTATACCGTGGTGAATGGAATCTCTTGCCCGTCCAGCCTCACTTCATAATCCCATCTGTCGTCCAGACATACCAGCAGCGCGGGGGTCTGCTTTTTGCCGTTGCGGTTTTCATTCCGGTAGGTAAAGGATACCTGCCCTTTATCCTCCATCCATTTCACCTCATCGATCCAGGTAAGAAAACCGGCCGAGATAGTTCCTTTGACATAATAAGCCGAGAACCACAGCAGCACCGGCGTGGACAGGCCGGAGAACTGGTGGTAGCCGCACCCGCGTCCGTTTTGCGCAAGGAAGTGCTCATAGCAGTTGTAGGTCTCATCCACCTCACGTTTCCAAAGGGAGAGGGCGGTGCCTGCGATCCGGTTAGCAAATTCCAGCTCGCCGTGATCCAGCATCGATTTCCACAGCACCCACTGGTGCGGCATCCAGACCGAACCGTTCCAGTAGCCGTCGATCCGGTAATAAGGCGCGTTTTGTGCCACAGTCCCGACCCCGTAGGGAGTAACCAGGTCCTGCTTGACATGTTCGAGCAGGACTTTTTCCTGCTCCTCTGAGGCGATGCCCGCGATCATTGGATAGATCCCGTCCATCCCCATGTTGAGGTTTGCGCCCCCTTCCTCCCGCAATATTCCAACCGGCTCGCCATCTTTATCATGCTTTATATAACCGAAATAGCCGGCTTCGCTGTCCCAGGCATAATTTTGGATTGCTTTGGAATAAAAAGCGATGTCTTCATCGTATTGCGCGGTGTCCTCGCCCAGCTTCTGGGCTACCATTTTGAGCATTCTGGCGCACAGCACGGTGACGGCGCTGGTAATTACAGGGGACACCCGATCTTCCAATGCGTGGTCATGGACATATTTTTGTGCCGGATAATCGTCCCACCCGCCGGAATTGTAAAAGATGTGCCATGTTTTGGTCAGGCCGGACTTCATCTGCTCTTTGCCAAAACGCAGTTGGCTGAAAAAGTCATAATAGTACCTTATGGATGGGTAATACTTTTTCAGAAAATCAACCGACCCGGTCTGATTCCATATCTGTAGATACAAAAATACCTGTGTCGGCACAACGCTGCCGTGGAAGATGAAGGGAGAATGCAGGTCTCCCGATTCCACCAGATAGGCGGCGAGGCAGTCCTCCGCGCGTCTCGCGTCTAGTGCGGAGAGGCCCATGCCGATAAAGCCGGAATCCCAGGTATACAGGCTGTCCCATAGCTTGCCGGGGGTGTTGTGCCGGATAAAACCACGCCGGCAATAAATCGGGTATACCACGTTCATCAGCGTAACGGCGGCCATCTTTTGTTGCGAAAAAGCGTACGGCTGGCCCGCTTCATTATAGTCGAACCGGAACGGGGTGTACCCCGCCGGGACTGGTGACGGTGTGTCCGCCTTTCTGTCCGTCAAAACCGCATGATTCGATTTTGGCATCGCGGCACGGTTGTCCTCCGTCTTATTCGCAGCAAGAATGGAGACGCGTACCGTCTTTTTGCTGTGCGCCTCCAGCAGGATCGGACGCAGAAACAGGTTGGCGAAATGCCCCTCCCCACGCCCGCGTATGGTTTTGCTCACATGGTCGTGGATCGAGTTGACCACCATTTCGTTCAAATCCACCCCTTCAAATTGACGGATTTGGTAGTTGTCCTCCTCCCACCGGATGGTGTAAGAGTGCGCAAGACCGGGGTAGGACAGGGTCAATTCCTTCCCATTTAGCGTTATCTGCGGGCGGCAGTCCTGGCGTGCCGATTTAAATGCAATCTTGTTTCCCTTTGGGCAGAGGGCGAATCCGTCGATGTCGATCCCGCCGTCCCCACAGGAGGCGAGGCGCAAAACCTTGCCATCCCGCCAGGGAAGTGAAATAGTCGAAAAACCGTCCGTAGGCGGCAGGATAATATCCGACGTTTGCCCGTCCACCGTGAGAACGCCCTGCCACGATGCGGCGCGGCGGTAACGGATAACAAGGCGATCAAACTTACCCGCCGGCAATGTGTATTCCAAAAAGTCTCCCTGTTGTGCGCCAAAAAACGACGCGCCGATCCCCGATGCGCCGGTAAAGCCGTCCGCGCGCACTTCACCCCGGTACAACCCATCCACCGCCAAATCGCAGGAGCAGGATATTTTGTCATAATCCAGAGCATCGATCCAGACGACAGAATCGTCCTTATCAACTTCATAAGCTACAAGCGGGTTTTCCTGTGTCCGATGCAGATGGGGATAATCGATCGAGAAAAACAGGTTTAGATTCAAGCTTTGCGCAAGCGGGGTGTTGTTGACAAACTCGCATTGAATCATCCGGCCGTTTTCGCCCTGTTCCAAAAAGGAGGCGTCGCAGTAGACCATATCCTTCCACTCCAGTTCATAGCGGAAGGTATAGTTTTTCAGATCAGGCGTGCACTGCCAAGGCTTTACCCCGCAATCCTCCAGCAGATTGGGGATCAGTACCTTGCGCCGGTATTGTCCGAAAAACAGGTCGGCATCAAACCGGATACCGCGCCTGGGGTCGGCGATGTGCGACAGCCCCAGATATTTTTTCCCATACGGCCCCCACGCGGGCAGGTTCAGGTCGTGCTTCATCTCTTTTCCTTCTTTCCTCCGTGATGCTACTATTATATTGGAAAAGAAAGGGGTTGGCAAGAAAAAGATTGCGGAAGATTACATAAAATGATATACTAAAAACGATAGATTGTGGGAGGTGATGGGGTGCATATTTATAAAATCGAAGGGGAGTACATGGCGCACGATGACGACCTGAACCTGTGGAAGCTGAATGCCACGCGGGATGAACCGGAGCACCTGCATGAGTTTATCGAGCTGGCCTATGTTTTCTCCGGCCGCGCACGGCAGGAGATTGACGGGCAGGAATACACCGTCTCGCGCGGCAGCCTGATCTTTATCAACCGCAACCAGACCCACTCCTTCCAGCGGCTTGAAAATCCATTTTGCTATGTCAACTTTGTGTTTAAACCGTCCTTTATCAGCAAGGAACTGGTCAACACGGAAAACCTGTTCAGCATTCTGGCGCTTTCGATGTTTGAGGAATTGCGGGGGGCGTTTGAAAAAACAGAATCGGTAGTACGGTTTTCCGGCCGGGAGCTGGTCGAGGTCGAAACGGTGATCGAGAACATGCTCTATGAATATGAACACCGGGAGAAGGGCTACCGTACCGCGCTTCGCGGGTACGCCTCGGTGATCTTCACCCATCTGACGCGGCATCTGCAAAAGAACGCAAACCATGACATGGACGAATACAGCCATAAGATCACATCCGACATCCTCCAATACATCGATGAACACTACAATCAAAAAATCACGGTCGCCGAGCTTGCCAGCCGGTGCTTTTACCACCCGGCCTATTTCAGCACCGTGTTTAAGGAGTGCTATGGCAAATCCTTGGTCGCCTATATCCAGGACAAGCGGATGACGAAAGCGATCGAGCTTTTGGCAGAGCCGTCGCTTTCCTTACAGGAGATCAGCGAGCAGGTGGGCTACCAGAGCTACCAGCTGTTCAGCAAGATTTTCAAGCGGCACACGGGGGAACCCCCCAGCGCGTACCGGACCAGATTCCAAAAATAGTACCAATCCAGCTAAAAATTCTGTCTGTACTTTTGGTAAACCCGTTGGTATCATTAAAAATAGATACCACGGGTTTTACTATTATATAGAAGGAGTGAAAAAAATGAAAAGATGTATGGCACTGTTTTTGATCCTGGCGCTCGCTATGCTGGGACTTCCGGCTGTTATGGCGGCGGACAATCCGCAAGTGGCGTCGATCAGTCTGGCAAACAACACGGCGTTTTATAACAATGCAGACAGACCCTTAACGCCGCTTCGTGTAGCGGGAATCCTGCCCGACGGCACGACGGTGGATTTGACCGGCAACAGCAACCTGACCTATGCAAGCGGAAATCCCGGTACCTTCTACTTTGAAGGCAACCAGCTTGCCTCGGCTTCCGCGGCAGGATACGCCGTGGTTCGGGCAGTCTACAAAAATCCTGACGGGACAAAGGCGGAGGCGAAGCTATACCTGCAAAAGAGTACCTGCACTGTGGCCGGTAACAGCACATTTGAAAACCTGACCGACACGACCGTATCCGAAAGCGCGGTCTATCTTGCGGGAATCCCCGGCCACGATGGGAAAAAGGCCGGCGCGACCAGCGGCAAGGGGTATGTGGGCGAAAGCTGGAAGACGTATAACCAAGGCCTCCGCGCGGCACAGGGATGGTTTTATGACAGCGGGGAAAAGACCAACGCCAACGCGGCGCTGTCTATCAATGTCACGCTAGGCTGGCAGAGGGAGATCGGGATTGTCGACTCCTCGTCCGACCATTACGGCGTAAGGAAAAACGGCACCACACTGGTGGCCCAGACTCAGGCCTCGCGCACACGCGGCTGGCACCAGGTGGCGGTGATCTATGACAGCAGTGCAAAATTGGCTGTGATATACGTAGACGGCGAAGAGGTTTTGAAAGAAAGCTTTTCGGCAAATGTCAACTCCCCGGCGGGCGGCGACCGTTTCTACTTTTTTGGAAGTGCATATAAGGACACAGACGGAAATTTCTATGAATCCATCTACGACGACATCTCGGTGACAAACCTAAGCGGCGGTTACAAAGAGCAGGTATTCCCCCATACCGTAACGGTCAATACCACGGCGGGCGGACAGGTGAAAAATGGGGCAACCGTACTGTCTGACGGGGATACCATCGAAGTGGAAAACGGCTCCGATCTAACCCTCTCCCTTCTGCCGGACGAAGGCTTTGAGATTGCCGGAGTACTCTTAAACGGCAGCGCGGCGCAGGTTTCCAACCAATCGCTCCTGCTTACGAACATCACAGCCGACCAGACGGTTTCGGTAGAGTTCAGAGAAAGGGAAGTAACGCCGCCTACCATTGCCGCGGGCGGTGAAGCGGTTATAGACAGTGCCTATGTCCCGCAGGAGGGCGGCGCCCCGGTCTTTTCCGCCCTGCTGTACTGCACAGTGAACCATGGCTATGGCTGGGACGTAAAGGAAATCGGTGTGGAGGTCAAAAACGAGGCCGGCGTCATTCTGCCGCTTCCTGTTCTGTTGGAAAACGTGACGGCGGACGGGCGGTTCGGCCTCCGTGTTTATGGATCGGGCCTGCTCGCGGGTGGTGCGTATTCCATGACCCCCTATGTTAAAATACAGAGGGGAACAGAAGAAAAAAACGTTACTGGTACGCCAAAAAGCTTTACTGTGGTTTGATTAGGATTTGCATTTAAATTGGCTTGTATTTAAAATGGGAAAAGGAGTCGAGGAAGATGAAAAAAACAGGAATTCTATTGCTGACGCTGTTGTTTTTATGTACCGCCCTCTCTCTGCCGCCGTTGCTTGCGGCGGAGAATCCGCAGGTGGTGTCGATCAGCCTGGCAAACAACACGACATTTTACAACAACACGGACCGCCCCCTCTCCGCGCTGAACGTGACGGGAAATCTGGCGGACGGGACGACGGTCGACCTGACCGGAAACGGGCGCGTAAGGTATTCCTCCAGCAACCCATCCGCCTTTTCGTTTGGCGAGGGGGAGGACGCGAACAAGGTCAAATCGAACACGCCGGGCTATGCCATCCTGACGGCAGAGTATCAAAATCCGGATGAGACCTATGTGTCCGCAAGTGTATACATGGACAGGAGCACCTCCACCGTAGCCGGTAACAGCACGTTTGAAAACCTGACCGACACGACTGTGTCTGAAAGCGCGGTCTATCTTGCGGGAGTCCCCGGCCACGACGGGAAAAAGGCGGGCGCGACCAGCGGCAAGGGATACGTGGGCGAAAGCTGGAAAACGTATAACCAAGGCCTCCGCGCGGCACAGGGATGGTTTTATGACAGCGGGGAAAAGACCAACGCCAACGCGGCGCTGTCTATCAATGTCACGCTAGGCTGGCAGAGGGAGATCGGGATTGTCGACTCCTCGTCCGACCATTACGGCGTAAGGAAAAACGGCACCACCCTGCTGGCCCAGACTCAGACCGCGCGCACACGCGGCTGGCACCAGGCAGCGGTCATCTACGATGCTAGCGCAAAATTGGCCGTCATATACATAGACGGCGAAGAGGTTTTGAAAGAAAGCTTTTCGGCAAATGTCAGCTCCCCGGCGGGAGGCGACCGCTTCTACTTTTTTGGAGGCGCATATAAGGACACAGATGGAAATTTTTATGAATCCGTCTACGACGACATCTCGGTGACAAACCTAAGCGGCGGCTACCATGCAATGGCCTATAAGCCGGCAGCGGAGCAGGTCGAGCTATCGGGCACGGCGATGATAAACGGCGTTCTTACCGTAAACGCGGTATTCTCCGATAAAAACGGTGACGATACGCTGGGTACGCCCCAATACCAGTGGCAGACCCGCGCCGGCGCACAGAGCGCGTGGAGCGACATTGCCGGCGCTACCACAAATACCTATACCTGCGCGGCGGAGGATGTGGGAAAACAGCTGCGCGCCCGGGTCACGCCGGTATCGGTCGAGGAGCCTGTTTTGGGGAATCCGGTATATTCCAATGTTGTAACGGTATCACAGGTGAAGAATCCGCCCAGCATAACGGGCGACGTAACCATAACCGGCGCCGCGCAGGCCGGAAACATGCTGAGTGCGCAATATACCTACCAGATGAGTGCGGGCGGCGATCCGGAGGGGGACTCCGGTTTTCTGTGGGAGCGCGGCGAGACGGCAGGCGGCCCCTGGGAGACGGTTTGGAACAAGAACGGCAAGGAAGGCAAGCAGTACCTGCTCACCGCGGCCGACGCGGGCCAATACATCCGTGTGACTGTTACCCCGAAGGACAGCAACGGCCTGGCGGGGGAAGCAAAGGTCAGCGTCAGCCCGGTTGCGGTGGAAACGGATGTGGCGACATTAGAGTTCTTTGTCGCGGCCGACGGGGATGATACGAACCCCGGGACGCTGCCCGCCCCCTTTGCCACGCTGGAGAAGGCGCGCGACGCCGTCCGCGCCGCGAAGGTGGACGGGACAGCCGCGGGCCGTCCTATTACCGTCACCATCCGAGGCGGCGAGTATTTCAGAGGAAACGCCTTTAGCCTGACGGCGGACGATTCCGGCACAGAAACCGCGCCGGTGACCTACCGGGCCTATCCCGGCGAGAAAGTCACTTTGACGGGCGGCAAGCGGATTTCAGCCGATAAAATCAGCAAGGTCACCGATCCGGCCATACTGAACCGGGTGCTTGACCCGTTTGCCAAGTCCAATCTGATGCAGATCGATTTAAGCGCGGACGTTTCCAACATCGCCCCGATTGGAGAGTTTGCCTACGGGATTACAAACGGCGACTTTGAAAACCAGTTTGAGGTGTATGTAAACGGCGCACCCCTGCAAAAATCCCGCTGGCCCAACGATGAGCCGGGGACGCAGTATACCTATGTGACAGGCGTACAGAGCGGCGACATTGATTATAAGACCAGCCCGGCCATCTTTACCTATCAGGACGACGAGGGCCGCACGGCGCTCTGGCCAGAGGAGGCGCTTGAGAACCTGTGGATCGAGGGGCACCTGGCCTATTCCTGGGCGCAGTCCCGGCACGCGGTGGCGTCGCTGAATGCGGGGACCAAAACCATAACCACAAAGGATAAAACTGCGCACCGACCGACCACGGAAAATGGAAAATTCTATTTCTTCAACCTACTTGAGGAGATCGACATGCCGGGCGAGTCCTACATCGACCGGGAAAACAAAAAGGTTTACTTCTACCCGGCGTGTGATATGGAAGAGGCAGAGGTAGTCGTTCCGGTTTCCAAAACGACGCTGGTGAGCGTAAGCGGCGCTTCCCATATCAAAATCGAAGGCATCAACATGGAATATCTTTTCGGCTCCGGCCTGTCGGTGCAGAGCTGTGACAATGTGGTGGTGGACGGCTGTACCATCGCGCACACCACCAACCGCGCCTATATCAACGGAACCAACAATACCATCCGCAACTGTTATATCTATGACAGCGCCTATGGCGGTATGAACCTGAGCGGCGGCGACCGGGTCAGCCTGACACCGGGCAATAACCTGGCTGAGAACAACCGTATCCACAGCGTCAACCGGATCGTGGAGTCCTACGCGGGGGCGATCACCATAACCGGCGTCGGCAACATCATCCGTAACAATGAGCTTTATAACGGCCCGCATCTGCTCATTAACGTGGACGGAAACGACCATATCATCGAATACAACGATATCCACGACGCGGTTCTAAACGCCGCCGACATGGGTGCGATCTATTACGGGCGCAACCCCACGCGGCTGGGAATCGAGATCCGCTATAACTATTTTCACGACATCGGCAATCCCTACGGCGGCTATGGCCAACAGTCGGTGTTCTGGGACGACGGGCAGGTCGGCCCCTATATTCACGGTAATGTATTTTACCGCGGCGCGCTGACAGAGGAGCAGGGGGGAGAGGGATATGCGCTCAAAACCTTTGGCGGCAGCTATGCCCGCGTGACGAACAACGTGTTTGTCGATTCGCCCTCGGCCATATTTTTTCAGCCGTTCTGGCTGTCCGGCTTTGCGGCGGAAAAGCAAGGCAAGTTCTGGCTCGGCGTATACAGCAAGCAGCAGAACGACACCATGGGCTGGTGGGACAGCATGAACGCCGTCCAGTTTGAAAGCGAGACCTGGAAAAACCACTACGCCGGAACGCAATGGCAGGAATTTTTGGATTCCTTCTCCACCGCGTTCTACAATGAGAATTTGAAAAACCTCGACCCGAACAACGCCGAGGACTATAAAAAGCTGGTCGCGTTTGCAAACCAGTACGCGCCGGTGCAGAAAAACGAGTTTTCCAATAACGTGGCCGTGAAGATGAAAAAGGGTTTGCCGACGATGCAGGGGCAAAACGGCGTGGAGACCAATACCTACCGCGCCGACAGCGACATCCTCCCCTCCGGGCAACCGATGTTTGCCGATTACGGCCGCGACTTCACCCTGACGGAGGCGGGCTTGCAGGCCATCCGAAAAGCCGGGTTGACGTTTGAGGAAATCCCCTTCGGACGGATGGGGCTTCATGATTACACGTTAAACGGGGAAACAAAATCCGTCGGCGGGCAGAAGCCATCCGCGTCGCAGGCAATGGTCGGCGGTGAGATTATAGCAGGCCGCACCATCACCGCGCAGTATACCTATTCTGATCAGGACGGCGACAAGCAGGGTCCGTCCAAAATCGTATGGTATACATCCGACAGCGAAAATGGGACCTATAAAAAGATTCCGGGCAAAGAGGGACGGGAGTTGTTATTGGATCAGTCCCTAAACGGCAAGTATATCCGTTATGAGGTAACGCCGTATGACAGTAATATGCTGTATGGAGAGACGGTGACCTCTGAGAGCGTGCAGGTCGGCGGGGAACTGCCCCCCTATGAGAGGCTGGCACAGAAAATCGAAGAAGCGCAGGCCCTAAACAGCGTCATTGCTGCGGGCAACGGCTACGGCCAGGCTCCGTCTGACGCAAAGAGCGCGTTTGCATCGGCTATTGATACGGCTAAGTCAGAAACCTCTACCGATGCGGATGTGATCGTCAGGACGATAGCGGCATTGCAGGCGGCAGTCGAGGCCTTCCAAACATCAGTCAATACGGACGTACCGGAGATTACCGCAAATATGACATTGAATATTCCACCGTTTGTGGATGTGACAAACATTGTTGTTCCATCCGGGATGTCTGGCGTGAAGGCCACTGTGCCGTGTGGTGTGGAGCTGGGAGAAATCAATCTATCCGGCTGGGTCACAGTGGACGGCAAGCAGCGCGCCGTCAACCTGAAAATTCCGGCAGGCGCTAAACTGGAAGGCACAGCCGGAACCAGGGCGGAGATCGCAATCTTTACAGCCAGTCAAACGCCGAGCCAGACGATCAGCGGCGCGAAGGATATCACCGCAGTCGTATTCGGCCAAAAGCTGCCATTCACCAGCCCCGTACGGCTTGCAATCGAGGGTGTTTACAACAAAAAGCTTGGAAGAATCGTGGACGGCCAGTATGCGGCGGTAACCGCGACGATCAAAAACGACACCGCGGAGTCAGCAAAGGATGGACTGAAAAACCGTAATATCGTGAAGGTAAGCGGTACGTCGCCGGATATGATCCTTTGGGCGGATACACTCGGGGAGATCGCGTTATTCAGCAACGATACGGCGCCCACGCCTACCATAACAGCCGGCCCGGCTGGACCAGGGGGAGGCGGTACAAGCACGACTACTTACCCCAGCGTAGGCGCGGGCAATCCGATCGGGGTGACGGCTACGGAGCAGCCGTCAAACGGCGGCGCGTGGTTTGCCGATACAGTGGGCCACTGGGCGCAAAAAGACATTGAAGAGATGGCGGAAAAGGGTATTGTGTCCGGCGTGACGGCGGATACCTTCGAGCCGGAGCGCGCGGTTACGCGGGCGGAGTTTGCGACCCTGATCGCCAAGGCCCTGCAGCTGACAAGCAGCAGCCCCGCCGGATTCTCCGACGTAACGCAGGGCGAGTGGTACTATACCTATGTCAATGCGGCGGCAAACGCCGGTATCATTGCCGGATCCGACGGAACCTTCCGGCCGGACGACCGGATCACCCGTGAGGAGATGGCGGTTATCCTGTGCAAGGCCTATAGCTTTCTGGAAAAAACTGCGGGCCGCGGTGGGATCGAACGGTTCTCCGACAGGGATGCCATATCCGAGTGGGCCTATGCTTTTGTGGATGAGGCAACCACGGCGGGGCTGATCAGCGGCATGACGGCGGATACCTTCGCTCCGTTGGAGAGCACCACCCGCGCGCAGGCGGCAAGCGTCATCAAGCGACTGCTGGAGAAATAGAAAAAAGCTTATTCCATCTCCTTTTTATAAGGGAACGGGGGAGGGAGCCTCCCCCTTCTCTCCAAATACGGAACAGTCAATTACAACAGGGGGTTATCAAAATGCAGTTGAATATTGCAACATACCGCGACAAGGTGCGCGGCTGCTGGCTGGGCAAGAACATCGGCGGTACCCTAGGGTATCCGTTCGAAAAAAAACGCGGGGTCTTTGAAATCGATTTTTATACGCATGACTACGAATCCGGCGTCCTTCCTAACGACGACCTGGACCTGCAGTTGGTCTGGTTGTGCGCGGCGGAACGGTACGGTAAAACTATAAGTGCGGAGCTTTTGGGAGAATACTGGATTTCCTACATCATTCCGAACTGGTCGGAATACGGCGCGGGGAAGAACAACCTCGCCATGGGCCTCCAGCCGCCGCTTTCGGGCTGGTATGAAAATCCCTACCGCAACAGCAACGGCTGTTTCATCCGCAGTGAGATCTGGGCCTGCCTCGCGCCCGGCCATCCCCAAATCGCGGCGCAGTATGCCTATGAGGACGCGGTTGTGGACCATTCCGACGAAGGGGTGTATGCCGAAATCTTCTGCGCGGCTTTGGAAAGTGCCGCGTTTTGCGAACGGGACAGGGAACGGCTAATTGAAATTGGCCTGTCTTATATCCCCGAAAATTGCGATGTCGCGCTGGCCTGCCGGACGGTGAAGCAATGCTATGACAGCGGGCTGGACTGGAAGCAGGCGAGAAAGAAACTGCTCCAGACCGTACCGGGCAGCTTTGGCATGTCCGAGGGCTATGAAGACCGTCCGGTGGAGGAAGATGTGCCAGTGGGGACGGCCGGATACGACGCGCCCAGCAATATCGGTATCATGGTGCTGGGCTGGTATTACGGCGAGGGAGATTTTTCTAAAAGCCTCTGCATCGCCGTCGGCTGCGGCGAGGATGCCGATTGCACTGCCGCGACGCTCGGTTCGATCTTGGGTATCCTTTCAGGGGCCGGAGCGATCCCCCAAAAGTGGATCGCACCGATTGGGGATGAGATCAAGACGGTGTCGATCGACCTGACCAGCGGGAAGCTAAAGATTCCCCGCACAGTGTCGGAACTCACCGAACGGGTCTGCAACCTGATGCCGACCTTTCTGACGGGTTGTTTTTCCCTTGCCGAACCTTCCTTCCTGGAAATGAACGAGGGAACGGCCTTGCTTGCCCCGCGCTGTGAAAAGATCCGGTTTCAGGCAACCGATTGGCGGGATGGATTAAACCGCCAGCCCTTTTGTGTCCGTCGGTGCGGGATGGCCTTTACGGTTGATTTTGATTACATTGACGGCATCAAAATCGTGGAAGGGACGGAAAAACGAGTCGCGCTGCATTTTGAAAATAACCTGCACAAACAGCAATGGCTTACCATCCGTTGGCACCTTCCGCCGGACTGGACGGTTTCCACCGGACGGGAAAGCTGCTTTTGTCTGGACCAGATCCACAGTGCTACCTGCATCGGAAGCATGGAGTCCGTGATTATACCAAACGGCTTGACAAGCGGCAGGGATTCTGTTATCATTGAAATCACCTCAAACGGACGTTTGAGTCCGGTTTTGATTCCTGTGGTTTTTGTGGTATAAAGGCCATTTTCATACCATGGGCAGTCTCTGCCCTTGGGCAGGATGATATGCATATTTTGCCGGTCAAAGGGGGCGCAGACGGTTGGAACAGTATTTTACCAACGCGTTTTTGAACAGGGCGGATCAGGAGGAATTCTATAAAACCGTATTTTTGTGTGAGGATTCGCAGTACGCCAAAAAAGTCAGGCAGGAGTATTATCGCGGCTGCCTAAAGTCCATGGGAAAAAATGTCGAGATAGGGGCCTGCGTCAAAATCATCAACCCACAGTACATCACTTTCGGTGACAATGTGAGGATTTGTGACAATGTAACGCTGATTGCCCGTGGGGAAGGCGGGCTATCAATTGGAAACGACGTGATACTAAACGACAGGGTCTACCTTGATACGGAAAATGCCGAAGGCGGGTATATCAAGATTGGGGATCATGCCTACATTGGTACCGGCACGACCCTGTTCGGACATTGTGGGTTGGAAATCGGGGCGTACGCGCTGCTGGCCCAAAATATTACAATAACGCCTTACTCCCATATTTTTGAGAATCCCCATGAGAAGATTATCAGCCAAGGCGGGCATATGCGCAAGGTGACAATAGGCAATGACGCCTATCTTGGTATGCATGTATGCGTTATGTATTCGGCGGACATTGGCGATGGTTCGGTGATCGGCGCGGGATCGGTGGTGGTAAAATCCATTCCGCCGTATAGCGTTGCTGTTGGTAATCCGGCAAGAGTGATCAAATACAGGGATAGTGCGAAGTAATTGTATTTGAAAAGCATGTGTGACATAAGACGAGGATATGCAATAAATCTCAAAGGCCGCTGGCCTTTGAGATTTTTTCTTTTTTACTATTTTGTAAAAACTATAGCTTTTTGTCCAAGGATATTGTAAAATGGTATTACTACATTACAAATGAGGTGGATGGATGAGACAGAAAATTTTAACCGGACTGATGGTATGCCTGTTTTTGCTGCCGGGCGTACTTAAACCAGTAACCGCTGCCGGGAATCTGCCCGTCAGCAAGCAGTATTATGTGTCGAAGGATGGAAGTGATGAAAATCCCGGCACCATAACCCAGCCGTTTGCGACGCTGGAGAAGGCGCGGGATACCGTGCGTGATCAGAAGGGGTCTTTGCCGGATGGTGAGATTATCATTAATATCCGTGGCGGCACCTACCAGATGGACAGAACCTTTGGGCTGAATTCCAGCGACGCTGGTACAGCACAAAAGCCGATTATCTACCGGGCTTATCCAGGAGAACGGGTGGTGTTCACCGGCGGCAAGACGCTCGACCTCACCCGTGCCCAGCCAGTGACCGCGCCGGGCATACGGGAACGCATCATAGACCCGGACGCGCGTGAAAAGGTGGTTCAGCTTAATTTGCGGGAGCAAGGGATCAATAGTATTGACACGATCCCGACCCATGGCTTTGGCCGTAACGGCGGCTATGAGCCGCAGCAGATTTATCTGAACAAGACGGCTCTTGAAGACGCGCGCTGGCCGAACGACGATTGGCTGTACATCGCCGGGGCCAACGGCCTGACGGTTTCCTATACGGAGGATAGGCCGTCGCTGTGGAAGAAGGCCAAGGATCCTTATGGTTGTGGCTACTGGGGCAGCTATTATGCCGACCATGACGTCGCGATCCAGGAGTTTGATTTTGAGAATAAAACCTTTACCCTAAAGGAACACCTGGGCGGTTATGATCCGGTGAAGGGATTCTGGTATTATTTTTACAACCTGCTTGAGGAGATTGATCTGCCAGGAGAATCCTACATAGACCGTGACAGCTTGACTTTATACTTTTATCCCACGGCGGATTTGGAGGATTCCCAGTTGGAGATCGCGCTGTTCAACAGCAATATGTTTGAACTCAACGGGGCCAGCTATACCACGATCCAGGGGTTGAACTTTGAACTGGGCCGCAAGGAAGCGGTTACGATCAAAAACTGTGTGAAAACGGTGGTGGACGGCTGCGAGCTGACCCGCATGCACCGGGGCGTTTCGATTAATGGGGGTTCGGAATGCGGCATCATAAATTCCCACATCTACGATATGGGTGGGGGCGGCGTCAATGTACAGGGCGGCAACCGCAGAACTTTGACCAAATGCGGGCATTATATCCGTGACAACCATATTCACGACGTCAACCGGGTGCTCCGTTCCTATTATCCGACCGTAACCATCGGCGGGGTCGGTATCACAGTGGAACATAATGACCTAAATAACTCGCCGCATATGCTGATGCAGATGACCGGCAACGAGCATACCATTCAGTACAACGAAATCTACAACGCCGTAACTGAGGCCTCCGATATGGGCGCGGTGTACTGGGGGCGCGATCCCACCTGGCTCGGTATCAAGATCAACTATAACTATTTCCATGACATCGGCAACCAGTTGGAAGGCTATGGCTCCGAGGCGGTGTTTATCGACGACGGCTGCTGTTCCACCGAGGTACAGGGAAACGTCTTCTACCGTGCAGGCGGACAGTTTCCGGTGAAGGTACATGGCGGGCAGTATAATCAGGTGTTTAACAACATCTTTATCGATAACAAATACGCGCTGGAATCCCTGCAATGGGAATGCGGCCAGGGACAGCCGGCGGAAAAATGGCAGTTGTGGCTGAAGGATCAATATAAATGGGGTCATGGAATTTTAGGCAAGCTCAATGCGGTTAATTATCAGAACCCGCCTTATAGTGTTGCTTATCCGTGGCTGCCAACCGTGCTTACCGACCCGGCGCCGGTGGATAGCAATGTGCTGGAACGCAATCTGATCGTCAACGGGCAGGGCGCGCACGGCCCCGCAACCCAACGGAACAACTACATAACGAATTCAGATCCCGGCTTCGCCGATTTTGCAAACGGGGACTTTACCCTGCGCTACGATTCACCTGCTTTCCGTGAGATTGAAGGGTTCCAGCCGGTTCCTTTCCGGCAGATGGGCACGACCTGGGCGGTATCCGGCCAAAAACCGGAAGCAAAATTCCCGATGGTTAAGGGCAGTGCGGTGGCTAACACCGAGATTGCCGCCCGTTTCGCCTTTTACGATGCGGACGGCGATCGGCAGGCTGCACCGGATATCCAGTGGTATATCGGTGACAGTGCGGACGGTAGCTTTACGAAGCTGGAAAACAAAAAGGACCGTACTTTAAAGCTGGACATCTCTATGATTGGCAAGTATGTCAAATATAGCGTAATTCCGCGCGACAGCCGGATGATTGACGGCGAGGTGGTGGAGTCAAAACCGGTCCGCGTCATGAACAGCTCCAATCTGGATACTTCCTCATTGGTGGACTCGGTTACGGACGCTGCCCGCCTCTGGGCGGAAACGAAGGTTGGACGCCGCGAAGGACAGACCACCCAAGCCGCTCGCGATGCGTTTTATCAGAAAGTGGAAGCGGCGTATAATACCTTGCAGGATCCGGCACTTACCCAGTCCAAGGTGAGCAACGCCATGCTCAACCTGCAAACCGCCCGTGCCGCATTTGAAGCGTCGCTCAACAGAGGCGGCTTGGCAATCACTGGTGTAACAGGGAACAGCGGTACTGTCGCCGCGGTGTCGTTTTCCAATACGACAGGGAAGGCGCAGGCCGGTACGCTGATCGTTTCCAGGGTTTCAGGGAACAGCGTAGAGGAATTGTTCCATCAGGAGATATCCATTCCCTCACAATCGGATACGTATACAGCGACGCTGAACCAGCCCGTTCCATTTGGCGCAGGCGAATATCTTAAAATCATGCTGTGGGACAGCTTATCCGGGATGCAAGACCTGATCGACACATATATTGTGGAATGAAAGGAGCTTGATCTTCTATGATCCGATTGTTTGAAACCAGCCGGACAAGGAAGAAATATCCGGTAGAAGGCATCTGGGACTTCCAGACGGCGAAAGGCTTCTCCTGTCCGATGCCGGTGCCGGGATGCTGGGAACAGCATCCCTCCCTGATTGATTATCGTGGCCAGGCCATCTATGAACGGGAGTTGACGGTACAGGAAGACGGCAACCTGCTGTTGACCTTCGGTGGTGTAAGTCATACCGCCGAGGTGCTGCTTGACGGGCAGACGCTTTGTGCCCATTATAATGCTTATACTCCGTTTGTCGCATTGGCGCCTAATGTCACAAAGGGGACGCATACGCTTGCCGTTCGGGTGGATAACTCCTTTGGGGAGGCCTCCGCCCTGCATGTGGAAAACGATTACTATACTTATGGCGGGATTACCCGCGGTGTTACAGTAGAACGGGTCGGCAATCTTTTTATCAGCCGTATGGGACTTATCCCCACAAAACAAAATGACATGTGGCGGTTGGAGATCCGGTTGGAGGTTTGCGGCATTGAAGAAGAGACAGCACAAATCAGATGCTCGGCAGCCGGTCAGGAATTTATTCTCGATACGCTCAATCTGCCGGCTGGTGAAACGCTGCAAAAGAGTTATTTTGTGGATTGCCCCGATGTTCAGGAGTGGTCGTGTGAGACGCCCGTGCTTTATGAAGTCTGTTGTGAGCTGGTGCAAAACGGTGCCGTGATTGACGATTTGACCGAGCGGACAGGATTTCGGCAGGTGCGGATCAGAGGAAACAGGCTGTATCTTAACGATAAGCCGGTGTTTTTAAAGGGATTCAACCGGCATGAGGAGTATGCGGATTTCGGCTGTTCCGTGCCTCTTGGGGGGATGGCAAAGGATTTGGCGCTGATGCGCGATATGGGTGCGAACGCGGTGCGTACCTGCCACTATCCAAACGACCAGCTGTTTTTGGATTTGTGCGACCAGGAGGGCATCCTCGTGTGGGAGGAAAATCATGCGCGGGGTCTTTCTTTGGAGCAGATGCGAAATCCCAATTTTGAATCACAGTGCGCGCAATGCAACCGGGAGATGGTGGAGTGGCATATCAGCCATCCGTCGATTGTGATCTGGGCGATCTTAAACGAGTGCGAGAGCGCGCATCCCGAGGGGCGGGAGATGTACAAAAAACAACTGGAGCAAATCCGCAGCATGGATCACAGCCGGCCACTGACCTTTGCGACATGCCGTCATTATACCGACATCTGTCTGGATTTGGCCGACATTGTTTCATTGAATTTGTATTTTGGCTGGTACAGCCCGGAAGGGGCGCGGGAGGGCTTCCAGCGGGAGCATGCCTGGGCTGAGCAAAGTGGCGGAGCAGGGAAGCCTGTCATCGTCAGCGAGTTTGGTGCAGGGGC
Source organism: uncultured Clostridia bacterium (assembly GCA_902478725.1). Taxonomy (GTDB): domain Bacteria; phylum Bacillota; class Clostridia; order HGM11514; family HGM11514; genus CABSMD01. The sequence goes on along the minus strand of CABSMD010000015.1, from coordinate 596 downwards.
GATTTATGGTAACCGGGATCCGTCGCATTGTAAATGGAGCGAGGAAAGGCAATGTGACATTTTGGAGGAGAACCTGGCAGCCTATCTAAACCTGCCGCAGATTACGGGTGTGTTTCTGTGGCAATTTTGTGATTGCCGTGTCTGTGACAGTTGGGCCGAACGACGGCCGCGCTGCCGTAACAATAAGGGCGTCGTAGACGAATACCGTCGCCCAAAGCTTGCATATGAGACGGTGAAACGGTTTTATCATTCGAAATAGCAAGAGGCCGCGATTTTATCGCGGCCTCTTTTTTGTAACCCTATTCCAGATTCTTTCGGCCAGATAATAAAGATAAATCAGGGTAGCATTGCCAATCGCGTACAATCTTTTTTCCAGCCAATTACAGTGTTTCTGTACATACCGCCGGTTCAATAGATCCCATTGAGGCGTACCGGGCTGACCACGAATTGCTCCGAGTCCCTCCGCCGCGACTGCCAGTTTAAAGTGGCTGTACATATACTGGTCGTATTTTTCAAACAGGTAATCGTCCATCTCAACGGTTGGTATGTTAAAATTCCGCATGAACAAATCGATTTGTTCGCGGATTTTATAATAG
>CABSMD010000014.1 GCA_902478725.1 uncultured Clostridia bacterium | reverse complement strand
GGGTACGGTTGCACGGCACAATAGAATTCACGGCAACGACCATACCGGGTTCCAGATGTCCGGTAATGACTTCGTCATCGAGTACAATGAATTTTTTGACCTGGTGCGCGAGGCGCAGGATATGGGCGCGATTTACTCCGGGCGTAACCCGACCGAACTCGGAAACACGGTGCGGTACAACTATTTCCATGATATTCATTCGAACAGCACAGGGGCGCATGGCTCTCAGGCAATCTTTATTGACGATGGATCCTGTGACCTGTATGTGTTTGGTAACATCTTTGACAGCGCGGGCGACAATTACACCTTCAAAACGAATGGTGGACAGTTCCATGTGCTGGAGAACAACATCTTTATTGCGAACGGAACCAAAGCATTCAGCTTCTTCCAGAACTGGAATTATGGTAAGGATGAAAGCGGCAATTCGGTACACAACTGGGTTCTGTGGCTCAACGACAAATACGATGCCAGAAAGCATAACATCAAGGCTAAGTTGACCGAGATCAACTACGACCAGCCGCCGTACTCCACCACCTACCCGTTCCTGCTGGAATCGGTAAATGGCAAGGATCCTGGTAAGAGCAATAAGCTGATTAACAACGTCGTCATCGGCGCAAGTCTGGAGTCGGGCAGCAACTCGACACGGGAAGGCGTGAACTATACCACCAAAACCGATGTTGGCTTTGTAGACATGGCGAATAAGGACTACACCTTAAAGCCAGATTCGATTGTTTATACCAAGGTACCCGGCTTTGAGCCCCTTGACTTTAAGAGCATGGGATTGCTTGACGAAATTCCCAACGATAAGCCGACCGCGCTTTCGGTAGCGATTGCGGGCAGTCCGTCGGTAGGCGGTAACCTGTATGGAACCTATCAGTACTACGACGCGGAGGGCGACAAGCAGGCGTCTGCGGAGTATACCTGGCTGATGGCCAATCTGAAGGACGGTACGTATGAAACGATTGCAGGCCAGACCGCAAACGAGCTGGTACTGAACGAATCAATGGCCGGTAAGTGGGTCAAGTTCCGCGTTGTCTTAACAGATGCGTCGGGCAGCCAGAGTGTTGCGACCGAAAGCGAGCCGGTGCAGGCTAAGGTGAACAAGAACGCGTTGCTGCAGCTTATCAGTGAAGCCAACGAGCTGGTGGCGCAGAGCACGGTTGGAACCGACCTGGGACAGTGCACACAGACGGCCCTGGACGCTTTGAAGGCCGTTATTGCAGAGGTGCAGGGCGTATACGATGAACCGCAGTCCACAGGTGCGCAGATCGCCGCAGCGGCTGATACATTACTCGGTGCGGTTGAAACCTTTGCCGACAGTCTTGTTTTTGAAAAAGACTTCACAATTACCGAGGGCAGTGTGACGATCCCGGCAAGCCTGCGTAAAATGGATTTGACCTTTACAAACGAGTTGACCGGTGCTGTTACACTGGACGTTCCCAAAGGCAGACTGCCCGAGGGCGACATAACCGTGACAGTCAACGGTAAGCAGCTGGTATTCCGGTTTGAGGCGGACACAGCAGTAGAAAACAACCGTTTCGAACTGGTTACACCGTTGGATACCCCGTCTGCACAGATTTATGGCGATATTGCTGCTTCCTTCCAGTTTGGTGGAACCGGTGTGCTTGATAAACCGGTGCGTATCCTGATCCCGGGCGCCGCGGGTAAGACCGCGATGCTGATTGCGGATGGAAAGACGCAGGAGATTAACAATGTGCTTGACAGCGACAGTGCGGATGCGCTTGGCGCGGCAAACTACGGCCTGATCGAAATCGGGAACGATCTTGTGATCTGGACAAAGGTTCGCGGCGAATATGCGGCGGCCGATCTGGTGGAACCGTCAAGCGATGCGACCCTTGCTAGCTTGAGTGTAAACGGGAAAGAAATTAAATTGTCAGCGACCAAAACGTCTTATAGCTACACCCTGCCGACGGGAACGACCGAAATTCCGACCGTCGAGGCGAAGCCGGCCAATCGCTTTGCCAAGGTAGATTATTCGATCACCAGCGTGACCGGCACCTTCCCCATCCTGGTAACTGCACAGGACGGCACAACGAAGGAATACTCCCTGAAGCTGACGGTAGCGGATGATACCAGTAATGTCAACCCGCCCTTCGGCGGCGGTGGTGGCGGTGGAAACAACCAGCCTAACGGTGGAAACAACGGCGGTGTTATTAACTCCGGTTCCGGCAGTGGGTTGCTGGGAACAGAATCCAGTGTCTTTACCGATTGTAAAAACCACTGGGCAAAGGACGATATTGAGGAAATGTACCGCCGGGGCATCGTGTCCGGTGTAACGGACACCACCTTTGAACCCGACCGGCAGATCACCCGTGCGGAATTTGCAGCTCTGATTGTGCGTGCGCTTGGTCTTACCGGTACTTCTGACACGCAGTGGAGCGACGTATCAACGGAGGCCTGGTATGCAAGCGTCGTCAATGCGATTTCTGCCAGCGGTATGATGGTAGGCTTTGACGGTTATTTCCGTCCGGACGACCTGATTACCCGTGAAGAGATGGCTGTCATCATTGCCAAGGCGTATGTGCTTAAGGGCGGTGCAGAAAAGACAGGCGGCATTGAGAAGTTTGTGGATGTCAATGACATCTCCGACTGGGCGAGAGGCTATGTCGATACGGCGGCGACCGCCGGCCTGATCAGCGGCATGACCCCGACCACCTTCATCCCGCAGGCGAACACCACCCGCGCGGAGGCTGCGTCGATCATCCGAAGACTGTTAGACCTATTTTAAATACCATAACATAAGTTCTAATTGAGCTATGCAACTCCCTTTTCCCTGAATAAAATTTGGGACCGGCTGTTACTTTCTTGTTGAAAAGCAAGTTGCTTATAACATACCCCATGCAGGGCGGGACGGTTTGCGTTCCGTCCTGCATCCTACCCTAAAGAGGAGGATACCATCATGAATTTGAAAAGAATTGTGCTGTGCCTGCTGACCGTGACGATACTGGGGGTCTTCTGTATCACCCCGGTTACCTTTGCGGCTGCGCAGAAGTATGGAATAGACAACCTCAATAACGAGGCGGGCGAGTTGAAAATCGCCTATTTGGGCGGATCGATCACCGAGGGCTCCGGGGCTTCCCCGCAGTCGAACCGTTGGTCTACCCTTGTAACCAAGGAGTTTTTTCAAAAGAGATTTCCTAATAAAACCGTAATTGAGGTCAACGCAGGCGTAGGCGGTACCTGTTCCGACCTGGGGATGTACCGTATGCGTAAGGATTTTATTGCGGAGGAACCGGATGTCGTATTTGTGGAATTCGCGGTTAACGACGCGGGCAGAAGCGACCCGACTGCATCCAAGCCATATATGGAAGGAATCGTGCGCCAACTGGCCAAGCTTCCCAAGCAACCGGTGGTCATCTTTGTGCTTACCACCAAAGCGGGTGGACGCGATAAGCTGGCGGTTTCGATCGCTGCCCACAAAGAGGTCGCGGCGTACTACGGCATCGGCGTGATTGATCTGGATGCCTATATCTGGGATCTGGTTGATAAGGGCGAAGCTGTTTGGGAAAAGGGCGTGCCAGGTACCTTGACGGCGGATGGTACCCATCCGAACAACGATGGCTACCGGGCCTATGCCGACTATATGATCGGGCAGTTTAAGAAGAGTTACAATACCTATTTTAAGAAGTTAAACTGGCAGGAAATGCCGATGACCAATCACGAATACGGTGAGCCAAAGACCATATCTCATGCCGACAGCAAAGCTACTTACAGTGGCAATTGGAAGCTGGTAACGGATAACTGGCCGATCGAAAGCGGCCGGATCGCCAACATGAAACGCGCGTTCCCGGAGGGGACGAAGGTGTCCACCCAAGCGGGAGATACGGTAACCTTTGAGTTTACCGGCACCATGGTAGGCCTGTATGGCGGCAAGGGCGACATCGGCGGCAGCGCGGATTTTGTCATTACCGATGAAAGCGGGAAGGAAGAGGCGCGCGGCACGATAAACGCCTATCAGAAGCTGAAAGAAAGCGGGGATGCGCGGCTGATGCCGATGAACATCCTGCTGCGTGAGGGATTGCCCTATGGCAAGCATACCATTACGATCACAACCAAAGAGGGGATTACCAATTCGTTTGGCTATAAACAGAACTACTTTTCCTTTGGGTATTTCTTTGTAGACGACGTTCTGCCCTCCCTGCCGCCGCTTGCCAAGAATGTCAGTTTAAGCGGACAGAATGCGGTAGGGTCTGTACTGACCGGCAGTTACACCTATCAGAACCTCAACGATTATGTCAAGGACGAGCAAGGCACAGCGATCCGCTGGCTGCGCTCCGACCGGTCGAACGGCGGCTTTACAGAGATTCCCGGTGCAAATCAGAACACCTATACCACGACGTTTGAGGACGCCGGAAAATATATCAAGTTCGAGGTTACGCCGGTCAATTCCCGCGGGATTAAGGGTGCGGCGGTGTCGAGCGCGCCCATTCAGGTCGAGTATAAGAACGCGTCCAGTATCCTGTCGGTGGTCGAGCCGTTTGCGTACTCCCGTGGGGGCGCGGCCGTCACAGAGCTTACGGAGGGCGAGATTACAGCTGGAATAAAGCTGAAAAATACCTATTCCCTGCCTGTTGCGGTAACGATGGTGACGGTAGTGTACGATACCTCTGGCGCGGCACGCCGGATGATCGACATGGACCGTATGTCGCTTAGCATCGGCGCCGGCAAGACGGAGGAATTGACGGCGACTGTCAACGTGAATACGACTGCGGACCGGGAGATCAAGACCATCCTGATGTTAAACAGCAGTCTTGAACCGATTGTCCCCGTGGAGGACACCTTATTGCAATAAAATTGCTTCCATCTTCCTTACATCATAAAGTTACACAAAAGGGACGGATCATTTGATCCGTCCCTTTTGCCTTTTATTTATACCGATATCTGAGACTTTAATAAATATTTCGCACTGTCGCAATCGCAGTATAGCCTGGCGTTTTTGTGTGTCCGCAAAACCGTTGCGGGACATTCTTCCGATATCGTGCCGGTTACCATATTCTTCACAGCGGCGGCCTTTGTGTGGCCTGGCGCACAGCAAAAAAGATATTGTCCGTTCATCAGGGTCGGCACGGTAAGGGTCAGCGCCCTTTTTGGTACCTCATCAAATGTGGCGAAGCAGCCGTCGTTTACCTGTTGCTGGCGGCAGATGTTGTCAAGCTCCACTACCTTGACCATGCGGCTGTCGTGAAAGTCCGCTACGGGCGGGTCATTAAAGGCGATATGGCCGTTCTCGCCAATCCCCATGCAGACAATATGTACCGGATGGGTACGCAGCAGCCCTGCATACCGGGCGCATTCCGCCTCCGGATCGGCGGCGTTGCCGTCCAGATAGGAGACCGAGCGAAACGGAAGTCTGGAGAAAATCCGATTCTTCAGATAATTGCCAAACCGTTGGGGCGCGTCATAGGATAACCATACGTATTCGTCCATGTGGAAGGCATTGATTCGCTTCCAATCAATCCCCTTCGCGGCGACCAGATATTCCAGCATTTCGTTTTGAGAAGGCGCGGCGGCAAAAATCATATTGACCTCATCCTGCTCCTTCAATAGCTCCCGGATACATGCGGCAATGTCTCCGCTGGCTTTTTTGCCCATGCTGTCCCGACTGTTGTATATCTCTACTCCAAGCAAATCAGCCTGAATTGTTTTAATAGGATCCATTTTGCATTCCTCCATCAAATTGATAAACAAATTATACCTGATTAATCCGCTATCGACAAGGGATGCAATCGATTACACAAATATCTGCCTGTTCTTTGCTGATTTTGAGGTAAAATATTGCGAAAATTTGTTCCTGTCCTATTCATACTGGTAGAACACCGTGCCTTTAGGGCCTAGACTAAATAGAAAAACCTCTGCCTTTTCGAGGTGTTCCTTTCGGATCAACTCATGCAGACCCGCCGGATGTGGCAGCAGTAGCCTGCCGTTTACCGCTTCATGAGAAGAGAACACCGAGAGAATACGGTTGTCGGCGTACACCGTGCAGCCAAGCGGCGCGTAGAGATGACAGCCGGCTTCTTCGGCGGCCCGGCGCACAAACGCCGCCGAAAGGGGAGGAGCCTGCTCTGTCCCTTTGCACGAAGGAGGCAGATTGCCGCAGCCACACCAGAGCACAGTCGTGTTTTCGGGAATCCGGATGGTTTCCCAGTCTCGTCCATCGGGCCGTACGACGCTTAAAAAGATCACCAGCCGATAGGGGCGCAGATCTGTTTCACCTAAATCCGCAAACCGCAGCATATCAACCGGCGCGCCGCACAGGTGGGCCTCGCGGATGCTCTCCTCCAGGCCCTGGCGGTGGAGCTTGGGATTGACGCTCCTGTAATATTCACTCTCTTCGTCCGTCACGATTAATATTTCGCTGATACTGCGGTGCTCTATTTTCTGCAGTATTTGGTTGAGCTCCACAATTCTTTTTATCTCACTCATAATCTGCGGGTCGTCATACCAGCCGCCCCCCAAGTCCATCCACCAAAAGCCAGAACCGTGCGTGGTATTTTTGGCAAACTCCCGCCACAGAACCGTACGGGTCTCGGAAAAATTCTGTGCTGCCCTGTGCCGTTCTCCCTGTGCGGTACATAGATGGGTGCGGTTGTCCGACTCGTCCAGCCATAGCTTTCTGCGATTTATGGATTGGGCCGGGCACATCTCCCCGCCGGGTTCCCCTGGTGTGCTGCGGTAGTAGGACTTTGGCGCCGCGAAAAAGTCAACATAGTGAGACCGCAGCAGTTGCCCGATCGCCAGATGTCCTGCATAGGCCGCGCGCGCCATATGCAGGTAGTAGCCGTAAAACACACCGACGGCCTTCCCGCCAGAAACCTTTCCGTTAGTTATTTTCCCGCCGGTCTCCTCCTTCACCAGCCTGCCAAAGTATTCGATCGCGCCGGCGTTCATTTCAGAGGTGAATCGGTCGTAATCCACACAGATAATATCCTCTTTCCCTAAACGTAAAGGCCGGTCCGGACGTTCCCGCCAATGAGGCGGCGGCACCGCGTCGGTTTCACAGCACCCTTCTCCCCAAGCCTCCCGCAGCCGTGCAGGCGTCCCGTATTTTTGCAAGCCCCATTCCCAAAATGCCTTTTGGTTGCTGATCCCATAATCTCCAAATTTTCCATCCTGTCTGCCCCATGGCATACTCTCCCCGCACGCGCCGTAAGTGATATGGTAGGCTAAAATCCGGTCGGCGTAGGGTCCATTCTCAATGTGGCGGATCAACCTGACCAGCGCCTCGCCCGCGCCCTGCCGCCATTTCTGAGAGGAGAAGCTCTGCAAGGCGATCACGCCGCCGACGTTCGGCCGCGCCGCCGGGTCGTTTTTGCTGTTGGCGTCGTAATAGCCTTTCTCGGACTCATAGCCCAAAATATCATGTTTAAGCGTGCCAACGAGCTCTTTGATTCCTTCCGCGTCCCGTGGCCCGTTATCGTATACAAAGACCTCGGTGGGGTTTTCGGCGCACCAGTCAACCGGCACATTGAGCTTGATACGCGGGATGTAATAAATAGAATTATCTATGCCAAAAACCGCGTCAAGCGTTTGATCGGTCACGGAATAATCGTATTTGTCCACCCCGACCCAGCCGGTGTGCAGGATGCTGGTGTGTAGCTTTACACCGGCCTTCACGAAATCTGTGTGAAATTTTACTTCCTTGGAAAAATTTTTTGAAAAAACCAATGGCTCACCATTTTTATCGGAAATTGGCGGATCATAGCACCAGCCCAACCGCGACCAAAAGACCGGGTTGGTGCGAAGCAATTCAACAGCCTGCTTTGCTTCCATAATAAACATCTCCTGTCTGAGTTTGTAATACGTCTTAGTATAACATAAATTCCAGCTATCAAAGCAACTCCCTTTTCCCCGAATAAAATTTGGGACCGGCCGTTACTATCTTGCTGAAAAGTGAGTTGCCTACCATAGCATAAGTTCCAATTTTGCTAAGCAACTCCCTTTTCCCCGAATAAAACTTGGGACCGGCCGTTACTATCTTACTGAAAAGTGAGTTGCCTATACCATACTTTTTTACAGTGGATCGGTCAGCTTGCGCAGTTTGCTTGGGGAGATCCCCTCCTCCTTGCGGAAGGTGCGGATAAAGTTGGAATAATCATGAAACCCCGCCCCGTTGCAAGCCTCCTTTACGCTCGCGCCGCTGTAGAGCAGGCGCTTGGCCTCGGCGACCTTGCGCAGGATGATATAGCGGTTGATCGTCATGTCGGTCTCCTCCTTGAACTTGGCGCAGAGGTAGTTCTCGTTGACAAACAGCTTCTGGGCGACCTCCTTGATCGAAAACCTGTCTTTTACATTGCATTCTATATAGGAAATCGCCTTATCCGACCAGGATGCGGGGGTACACCGTTCAAAATCCGCGCTGGAGGATTTAGCGTACAGCGCGCCGACAAAGCGCAGGATTTTCAGCAAAGCGATCAGCAGCATAATCTCATCTTCCCCCTCCTCCAGCTTGTTATAGTTTTTGATCAGGTCCAAAAACAGCTTGTGCTCCCGGTCGTTTAAGTGTACCTTGTGCGGCTTGATCTTTCCGACTTCGTTAAGCCAGCCCAGAGGCCGGTAGTGCATGTTGGGCAGATGATTAATAGAGGACAGTATGGTGGTGTCAATGTTGATGATGCATCGTTCATAGGTGGTGTTTTTCTCTACCACTGCCTTGTGAATCTGCGTCTGGGGCACGACAAACAGGTCATTCGGCCCGCAGGGGTAGAAAATATTGTTGACAAAGAAGCTCTGTCCGCCGCGGATGTTGTAGTAGATTTCGACCTGGGAATGCAGGTGTGGCACCGCGATGAACGGCCGTTCGCCGGAATTGTGATACACGACGACCGGTGATGCAAGCTCACGGTATAGGGATCGGCCCTGTTCCAAATCTGTATCCGGCATGATTTTTCCTCCTTTTTTAGTAAAGCCCGTTACCTTCATTATGAAAGAAAAAAGCCAAAAAGTCAAGTCGTGGTTTTTGCAATAAATTCTTGCGATTTTTTTTAATTACATTCGATTTTTAGGGAGATGATCTAAAACGATTGCAGGAAAAAGTGGGGCGTTGTATAATTTGTGTAGAATCAAAAAGGAGGAATGGCAATGAAAGGATATTTAAAAAAACTTGCAGCTTTGCTGCTGTGCGTCAGCCTGCTGTGTGCCGTGCTGACGGCCTGTGGCGGCAATCAGAACACGGCGGTAAACACCGAAGACGACATGAGTAAAGAGGTGACACTCACCTGGTACATCATGGCGAGCGAACCTTCCGGAAGTGCGGAGGTACTGGCGGAAGTCAACAAGTATCTCAAAGAAAAAATCAATGCAAAGCTGGATTTGAAATTCGTCCAGCCTGGAGACTACAAGCAGAAAATGCAGATGGTGATGGCGGCCAACGAGGAATATGACCTTGTCTGGACCGCGCAGGGGAACAACGACTATCCGACCAACGTCGCAAACGGCGCTTATCTCGAACTGGATCAGCTGCTGGAGAAGACGCCGAAGCTCAAGACCCTGTTTTCGGACGATATGTGGGACGCAACCCGAATCAACGGTCAGATCTATGGTGTGCCGATGAACCAGGTCATGTATGAACAGAGGGGGATGTGGTTTAAAAAGGATATCGTGGAAAAGTACAACCTGCCTGTGCGGGAGATCAAATCGTTGGATGACCTGACGCAGATCTACCAAACGGTCAAGGACAGCGAGCCCAATGTTATTCCGATTCGTGGCGGAACCGTCGACCAGTTCGACACCAGGGATGAGACCTTTGTGCAGGGCTTTTACATCAACAAGGACGGCAAGGTGTTCGACAAAGATGAAAATAACATGGACAACTATAAGATCATGCGGGATTGGTACCAAAAGGGCTTTTTCCCGGCGGACGTGGCAACCATGACCGACGAAGCCTCTGTCATCCGGGCGGGCAAAATTTTCAGCCGATACAACAGGTCGTTGCCGGGCGTGGAGGCGAAATTCCACCTCCAATACCCATTTGAGATCATCCAAGTGTCCACCTGCGAGCCGGCGCTGACCCGTGCGGGCATCCAGGGAACCATGACGGCGGTTAGCTATAACAGCAAAAACCCGGTTCGTGCGCTCAAACTCTTAGAGCTGATGCAGACCGACAAATATCTGTTTAACCTGATGGCCTACGGCATCGAGGGCAGGGACTACCATATGCTTGACGATACCCACGCCGAGCGCGAATCCGGTTCCTATTATGTCGCGGAGTACCTGATCGGAAACCAATTTTTAGCCTATATCATGCCGGGCTATGAGGATACCGTGTGGGAGGAAACCGAAAAGGCGAACATGGAAGCGCCCGTCGACCCCAACATCAGCTTTAGCTTTGATCCTCGTCCGGTGGAAAGTGAAATATCCCAGCTCAGTGCGGTATCGAAGGAGTTTTCCGGTATTCTGTCAAATGGCTTGGACGATCCGGAAAAGATTCTTCCACAATATTTAGAGAAAAAGGATACGGCTGGCAAACAGAAGGTAATGGACGAAATTCAAAAGCAGTACGATGAGTGGAAAAAGGGCAATAAATAAGAAAGAAGCCCGAATAGTCAAGAGAGGAATATATAGGGAGGAATGGAAAGAGGGCATTAAGTAAAAGAGTTACGCTTAGCCTGTTAAGTCTGCTTTTGCTTACATCAATGTTTACCTGTGCGTTTGCGGCAACGTATGAATACCTCGACCTCTCAAATACACAAAATACATATACGATCAGTCAAACCGGTAGTATCGTCGTCAAAGGCGTGAGCGCGGCTGGTAAAAAGGCTGCCGTTACAAGCGGAGTGATCTTTCAAACAGTATCCGTCTGTCCTCGCTTTAGCGGCGGACAGGAGCTTCGCTTTGCGAAGGAAACGCCTGCGTGACGATGCGTTATGAAGGTTTGGAGAGAAGCATTGTAATTCTGGTCTACTGGACAACACAAACGAACAGAATTTTGAGACCGAAAAAATATGCTTGATAAAAAATACACACAACATTGGTATTACCTATAGTTGATACGTCCTGCGTAGCCTACTTTTGAATCAACCTTCGGAAACAAACAGAATGGATGAGCCTCAAATACCTGGATTCCCGACAGGTAGGGAAAGAATTGTTAGTTGACAAGACCTATGTAAGACGGTATATTAAATATGAGGTGACATCATATGGAAACGCGGCGGCGAACGTCGGCCTGATCGTCAATTTCGACGGTTATTTCTGGCCGGACGACCGGATCACCCGTGAAGAGATGGCGGTGATTTTGTGTAAGGCCCGCGCCTTTATGGGGCTTTCCGAAACAAAGGGCGCGATTGGGAATTTCTCAGATCGCGATCAAATATCCGGGTGGGCGTACGCTTATGTGGACGTTGCCGCTTCGGTTGGCCTGATTGGAGGTATGCCTGACGGTTCATTCGCGCCGTGGGAGGATACCACCCGTGCGCAGGCGGCCAGCGTGGTCAAACGCCTGCTGGATTAATAAATGCTTATTACCTATATTTGGGTTTCTTCTTCATCTCCTTTTTATGTGGTGGGTACCGGGTTTCCTGGTACCCTATACCACTCATTATCAACCTTGGCAACATTATTTTACTATACATCACATTTAAGGAGGAATCATGAAAATGAAAAGAGTATTACCTGCAGTATTGGCATTGGTTTTTCTTTGCTGCATGCTGTTGCCCATCTCTGTATTTGCGGCGGATGACAGCGTCCTGACCCTTTATGTCGCGAAAGACGGTAGCGACAGTGCAAACGGCACGATCGACGCGCCGTTTGCCACATTGGAGAAGGCGCGCGACACCGTGCGCGCACAGAACAAGCCTGCTGTGGTCAATATCCGCGGCGGGGTATACGAGGTGTCTGAGTCCTTCGTGCTGGGTGCGCAGGATAAGGATACGGTCTACCGGGCCTACATGGACGAAGAGGTAGTCTTTACAGCGACAAACGAGCTTGACTATACTTCCTTCAAGCCCCTGTCGGACGAGGCGATCAAAACTAGGATCGTGGACAAGAACGCCCGTGACAAGGTGGTCAGCGTCAGCCTCAAAGACCTGGGAATCACCGATTACGGCAGCATCCATATGTCGGGCTTTGGGTATGCGGCGGCGCCCTATTCGCCGACCCTGATGATTGACGGGAAGGCTATGACGATTGCCCGCTATCCGAACAACGACTACCTGATGACCGGTACTATCATCGAAACCGGTGCGAATGTACGCGACTGCACAAAGCATAGCGGCTCGGCCAACCATGTTGAGGAGCATAAAGGCGAGGGCATGAAATTTACCGTGACCGATAACCGCCTTTCCAACTGGAAAGAGGCAAACGACATCTGGATCTATGGCTTCTTTATGCATGACTGGGCGGAAGCAACCCTGCAGGCGACGATTGATTTTAAGAACAAAAACACCATCAGCACCGAGTACCCGAGTGTCTACGGTCTCGCGGCGGAACGCCGTTTTTACTTCTTCAACCTGCTTGAAGAACTCGACCAGCCGGGCGAGTGGTATCTTGACCGCGAATCCGGCATCCTCTATCTGTATCCGCCAAAAGAGGTGAAAAACGATAGCGTAATCGACTTCATCACCTTCAGCGAACCATTCATTACGATGGAGGGTTCCTCCAACATCCAAATCAAGGGCTTACATATCCAAAAAGGCCTCGATTGTGGTATTACCGTCAAAGGTGGCGAGGAAATCGTCATTGCCGATTGTGAATTCGATAATATCAGCGGTACCGTTATTGAGATGAGCAATGTGAAAAAAAGCGGCGTAACCGGTTGCTATATCCATGATGTCGGCGGCAGCGGTGTTCAGATGACCAGCGGTGACGTGCCGACCCTTACACCGGGTGAGAGCTACGTGACCAACAACGAAATCGTCCGCTTCCAGCAGATCAAAAAGACTGGTGCACCTGGTATTCGTATCGAAGGCGTGGGCCTTGTGGTGGACTATAATAAGTTGTCTGACTGTGCCAACATCGCCATCCAGTTCGGTGGAAACGACCATATCATCGAATACAATGATGTATCTGACGTATGTAAAGATACCGCCGATGCGGGCGCGATCTATGCCGGCCGGCATTGGGAATCGCGCGGCAACAAGATCCGTTACAATTATATCCATGACTTTAAGCTGATTGATACCACCACCGGCATGAAGTCGCAGGCAATCTACTTAGACGATATGTTCTCCAGTGCCGAGGTATACAGCAATGTATTCAAGGATATCGCGGCCGTGGCTCTCTATGGCGGCGGACGTTACAACACCTTTACAAATAATATCATGATCAATTGTTCCGAACCGTTCCGGTTTGATAGCCGTGGACTGACCTGGATGGCATCCGGCGAGGGCAGTGAAATCCGTAACTACCTCAAGGCGGTACCCTATGATAACGGTATTTGGAAGGAAAAATATCCGGAGCTGGAAAATATCTTAAAAGATCAGCCGGAGGTTCCGAAATACAATGTAATCAAGAATAACGTGGAATATAAATCGTCCGGTTATGAGTTAACCGAAGAGGTTACCAAGTACGGGACGGTGGAGAACAACATTGTGATCAAAAGCACCGATTCCTTTGTAGACTTCAAAAACGGTAACTTTACCGTCAAAGACGACAGTGAAATCAAGGAAAAGCTGCCGGAATTTGAGACTTTCGATTTTACCAAAATCGGCTTGCTCGATGACGATGCGGAAGCAGTTGAAAAAGAGTCTGTCACCCTGTTCATTGGTTCTCCCCGTGCGGTAGCGCTGGGCAAAAAGACATTTGTAGACCCTGACAACATGGATGTCACCCCTCTGGTTGTGGACGACCGCACCCTGGTGCCTGTCCGCTTCATCGCTGAGAGCTTTGGTGCTAAGGTGGGCTGGGACGGCAATACCCAGACCGTCACGGTGGAATCGGCGGGCAAAACCATCACGCTGGTGATCGACAGCAAAAAGATGACGGTGGGCAGTGAGACCGTCGAGCTTGACGTGCCGGCGCAGACGATCAACGACCGTACCCTGATCCCGCTGCGCGCGATTGTGGAGGCGCTTGGCAAGCAGGTGTTCTGGGATGACCGGGGCCTGATCGTCATGAGCGAGAAGAAGGATATCGTAACCGAGGAGGATACCGGGATCATTGATATCCTCATCCGTAACATCTCGGTACAATAGTATTACAGCATCATAAAATGCGGGGGACTGGCGGGCAAAGCCATTGGAGAAAATGGTTTTGTCCCAGTCTCCCTTTGCTATGGAGGAGAGCATGAAGATAACCATTGCAATACCCTACCCTGACGCGCACAAGAGTACCCTGCTCTGGGCGGGGGAGGAAAAAGGGATTGATTTTCGTAAAGAACCCGTGCGCGCGGCGCGCTGTACCCTCTCGTTTGCCGCGTCGGAATTGGGCCGTTACCTAGAGAAGCTGGGGCATCAGACTGCCTATGCGGGAACAGTACCGCAGGATAGCTTTTCAATATCCCTGCGGATAGAGGAAGAAGGGAGCGTATCCGGCTCATTTTGTATCAGGCCCGTGCCGAATGGCGTTGAAATCGTTGGCGGCGATCGCGCCGGTGTACTATACGGAGCGTATGAGTTTTTGCGGATGCAGGGCGTACGTTGGCTGTATCCCGGTGCGGCGGGTGATGTCCTGCCATCCCCATCGGACGAATTGATACTGTCCAAAACCGAAAAACGGGTTCAGCCCAGCATGACCTTGGGACGCGGCTTTGATTTTGAGGGGCCGCTTAAGGATTCGGAGGAGCTTTGGCTGTGGATGGCGCGCAACCGGCTGAACCTGTGTACCTACCGTCCCTATACCGGCGCGCTGCAAAACAAATTGGGAATGCAGTTTAAATCCGGCGGCCATATTTTTGAAAAGATACTATCGCCTGACCGTGTTATGCCGTCAGGCAGGACATTGTGGGAGGAGTATCCTGAGTGGTACGGCCTTCCTGCAAGCGGACAGCGCACCAAAGAGAGAGCCCAGTATACCCAGTTTTGCATGAGCAATCCAGGGCTTCTGGCGTTTTTGGCCGAAGAACTGTTGGGTTACATAAACGGGGAGTGGTACCAAGCCGACCGGATCGACGTGTGGGGGTTTGATACCTGGGGGAGCAGCTGTCAATGTAAAACCTGCTGCGGCTTGGGCAATAGCACCGACCAGGCCCTGCATTTTTTGTCCTATCTGCGTGGATATCTGGATCAGGCAATGGCGGACGGGCGGCTCGACCATGCTGTCCGGCTGGTGATGTGTGCCTATGAGGGGACGGCGACCCTGGTTCCGCCGGTCAATGGGATACCCCAAAATCTGCGCTCCTCCGGCGATTATGTTGTTTACTATCCGATCATCCGTTGCTATGAGCACTCCTTTGCGGAGGCATCTTGTTCCTATAATTCTTATTATGACGATAACCTGAAGGGGTGGGGAGACATCCCCGTTATGGTGGGGGAATACTATAACGTATCCAAATTTGAAGATATGCCCCTGCTGTTTAACCGGACAATGACACAAGATTTGCCCCATTATTATGAGGCAGGCGTGCGAGGAATGACCTATATGCACCTGCCGATGCTCTGCTGGGGTGTGCGAAACCTGACACAGCTTTTGTATGCCCAGCTTTGCTGGGATATTAATACCGATTGTGATGCATTTATAGAACAGTATTTCTGCGACCGTTACGGTGCTCAACAGAAAGACATGCAGCGGGCTTACGAGTTGATTGAACAGGCGTTTGTCAACTCGTCAAGCTGGCGCGCATGGGGGACGAAGAGTGCCCTGTCCAATCTCTTAAACTGGGACGGTCAAAAACCCAGCGAACCCTTCCCGTCAGACAGCCATCTGGGCGGCGATATTGTGGAAAAGGGGGAGGAATCCGTTCGTCTTCTTGAGGAAGCGCTGGGTATCATGGAGGAAACAAGGCGGAATGCCGTACAGGGCTTCCTTGCCAGGCTTAAACCGGTCGCGGGCATTCCCGTAAACCCGACCGATACCCGTTTTCACGAGGCGGAAAACACGATTGCGCAGAGGATTGGGGAAGACCTGCGCGGTGTGCGGTACGGGCGTGATATCATGCGCCTGATGACCCTTTTCGTAGCCTATTACGAAGCACTTCGCTGCGCGGAAGATACGCAGGGGATTTGGCAGGAAATTGAGGATACCGCCACGGAAATGGATCGTTATTACATGCCCCTGTCCTACCGGCATCCGGCGGTGGAATTAACCTGTAAGGATGCGCTTACCCGCAGTGGATTGTGTGGCCTCTATTATCGTTGTAAAAGAAACAGACAGCTATCGTAAAACAACAGGCCGAAACAAATGTTTCGGCCTGTTGTTTTATAACTTTTTATCCTCTTCCTCGTCCAGCAGATATTGATAGGAAACCTGAAAAAGCTTGGCAATCGCCCTGATTTCGATGTCAGTGACATAGCGCTTTTGTGTTTCGATTCTTGTGATAACGTTTTTATCCATATCTATTCCCATGAGCTGTAACTTTTCAGCTAGGCCGCGCAGAGGCTATTGCTCCTTGTATGGACGGACAAAAACTCCCCCGGTCTTTGACCGGGAGAGCCGTATCTCTTTTTATGCTGTTGTCCGTTTATCTTCTATTAACTCCGTAACGCAGCCTTTTTTGATGTTGCCTCCGTCGATATTGAGGGTTTCCACATCCTCACAGACCATAGCGGGGCGTTCGTCCTTGCCGGCAAGGTAGAAATAAACATCCCTGAGCTTGACGTTCTCTGCATGACGGAGATATAACCCATACGTGGGCAGAATGCCGAAGAACCATTGCTCCGGGTAGCGGGCCGGGTCCTCGTCCACCTGACGGGCCGCATCTTCAGCCGTCCCGCCGCCGGGATAGGTAACAGAAAAGTTGTTCAGGGTGATGTTTTCGATGTTGTAGCCGGGCAGGCCGGTGAGCATCATCGGGGTACGTTCCTTTTCCGGCAGCGTAACGTTCGCCTGGATGTTGCTGATCATAATATTCCTAATCCGGCCGGGAGCCTCTTCGTTTTCCTTGCCCTTGCCCCAAAAATCCATCTCGGCTGGTTTGTCATAGTTTAATCCGCGTTGCCCCAAACGGATGAACAATGGGCTGCCAACCCGGTTCATCATAATATTTGAAATATTGATGTTTTCTAAAATCCCGCCGTCCACCATCAATAGCTTGATGGTTCCCATCAGACAATCATGGAAGACGCAGTTTGAAATCGTGATGTCGGTAAAGCCTGCCTTCGACGAGGTGCCGAATTTGACAGCGGCCGTTTCGCTGCTGATCACGCAGTTGGTAACCACGATATTGCGGCATGGCTGGCTTGTGGTGCTCTTCAGGCAGATCGAGTCGTCAATCGAGTCGATCTTGGTGTCTGAAATGAATACGTCGCTGCAATCGTCCAGATCGAAGCCGTCGTTGTTCTGATTCACGTGATTGTACAGGTTCACGCCGCGTATGCTGACCTGATTGCAGTCGATCATGTGGCAGCACCACGAGCCGGAGCCGCCGATCTTGATATCATGCAGCTTTATATCCGAGCAGTTTACAAACCGCATCAGCATCGGCCGTTCCCCGCGTTCCTGGTTTTCGTCCTCCTGCGGAAAGTGATCCCCCTGACCGTAAATCTCTCCGCCGCCGGTGATCTCGATTCCCGTCTGTCCCTCGGCAAATAACAGGCATTTGTCGAAGGTGGGAGCCTCGATACAGCCCGTGTAATCTCCTTCGTAATCCGCAAGATCGGTGCTTCCCAGTACCACAGCCTGCTTCGACAGGTACAGCGTAACGCCGCTTTTTAAAAATATCGTTCCGGTCAGGTATCTTCCCTCCGGAAAATATACCACGCCATTGTTACAGGCGCCGATTGCATCCAAAATAGCGCGGGTGTCGAGCGTAACGCCGTCTCCCTTCGCACCGTAATCCTTTACATTCAAAACCAATTGCATTACCTCCTCTGCTTTCTTCTATTTTATCATAGCCGTCTCTTCGTCACTAACACGATATTGTCACGTTTTATCACAATCCTGTGTTCTGGCCCAAAATAATAAAAAAGTAGGATCGGATCAAAAGTTGGACATAATAATCCCATCCGCCGTAAATATTTTTCAGAAAAACTCTTCCAATTGTTGAAAAAGGGACAGAAGTATTATACAATAGAAGTATGGAAATGGAGCGTGGGCATGTTGAAGCTAATCATACAGATTCCCTGTTATAATGAGGAAGAGACGCTCGGCGTGACGGTAGCCGACCTACCCCGTAAAATTGACGGGGTGGATGAAATCGAATATCTGATTATCAACGACGGCAGTACCGATAATACTGTGTCCGCCGCGCGTGCGTGCGGGGTGCATCATATTATCAGCTTTTCAAAAAACAAAGGGCTGGCCAACGGCTTTATGGCGGGGATCGACGCCTGTCTGCGCCTTGGGGCGGATATCATCGTCAATACCGATGCGGATAACCAGTACTGCGGCGCGGATATCGAAAAGCTGATCCGCCCGATTTTGGACGGCGGCGCGGAGATGGTGATTGGGGAACGCCCGATCGACTCGACCGCGGATTTCTCGCCTTTAAAAAAGAAGCTGCAGCGGCTCGGCAGCTTTGTGGTGCGCGTGGTCTCCGGCACCAGCGTGCCGGATGCACCGAGTGGTTTTCGTGCCTACAGCCGCGAGACCGCGATGAAGTTAAACGTCGTGTCGCATTATACCTACACGCTGGAAACGATCATTCAGGCCGGCAATAAAAATATCGCGCTCGAGTCTGTGCCGATCCGTACCAATCCCCAGCTTCGCAAATCGAGGCTGTTTAAAAGTATGGGCGCTTATATCAAGCGGTCGGTGTCCACAATGTTTCGGATTTTTCTGATGTACCGTCCGCTTAAGACCTTTGCGCTGATTGGTTCGATTGTCTTTTTGGCAGGTGCGGTGATTGGCGTGCGGTTCTTGTACTTCTTTGTAAACGGGGCGGGTAACGGCCATATCCAGTCGTTGATCCTGGCGGCGGTTTTGCTGCTGATGGGCTTTCAAACCTTTATCGCTGGGCTTTTGGCGGACGTGATCTCAGCCAACCGTAAGCTGATTGAGGATGTCCAGTACCGTGTGCGGAAGATGGATTATGAAAAGGATAAGGAAAATACCGAGAAAAACAATATGGCAAAGGAATCCATAAACGATGAAGATAGCGTTTGACGCCTACCCAATTGCATCCCCCCAGCTCAGCGGGGTGGGGATGCATGCCTGGCAGATCGCGCGAAACCTTTGCGCGCGTGAGGATTTATCCTGCGAGCTTTTGCTCTATGATTTCCTGCGCCGGCGCGGCAGCGCGAAGATATTGCGGGAAAGAATCCCCCATACCCCCATCCGGCAGTGCAACCTGCTTCCCTATGGGATCTATGTAGAGCTATGGGATTTTCTGCCCGTTCTGCGGCCGGATTTACTCTTTCGTACCGGTGCGGATATCTACCACTTTTTCAATTTTGTGGTGCCGCCCCGCGTCAAGGGGTATGTGGTAAATACTGTGCATGACCTTGTGTATTTAACCTATCCCCAGACCATGCAGAAGGCGAACTTCCGCCGCCTGCATAAACACCTTGCGCGGTCCTGCCAGAATTCAGACATCATAATAGCGGTGTCCGAAAACGGCAAGCGTGAGCTGATAGAGCTGATGGGGATAGATAAAGCAAAAATCCGTGTGGTTTCAAACGGAGTGGATTTAGGGCGGTTCCATTCCGACATTCCGCCGGAGGAGGTAGTGGCCTTTCGTCAAAGGCACGGCCTGCCTGCGGATTATTTTCTGTATATCGGCACCTTGGAACCGCGTAAAAACATCCCCAACCTTCTGCGTGCGTATGCCGCCGGCCAGCTGCGTTTTGGCGGCTGCAAGCTGGTGCTCGCGGGGGCGAAGGGCTGGGAGTACAAAGAAATATTTAAACTGGTGGAAGAATTGCACCTGCAAAACGAGGTGGTGTTTACCGGCTATCTGCCGTCGGCGGAGCTGGCGTACCTCTATGCCGGTGCACAGGCGTTTTTGTTCCCTTCCTATTATGAAGGGTTCGGGATGCCCCCGCTTGAGGCGATGGCCTGCGGCGTGCCGGTCATGACCTCTAACCGTTCCTCCCTGCCTGAGGTGGTGGGGGATTCGGGGATTCTGGTCGAACCGGAGGATCTGGGGCAGATGGCGAATGCTATGGAACGGCTGCTCACCGACACGGAATTGCGCCAAACATGCCGCGAGCGCGGGATTGCGCGTGCCGGACAGTTTACATGGGAGCGTTCGGCGGATGCGGTGTTCCAGATTTATCAGGAGCTAATGGGCGAAAGAAAGGATTGAGTGGATGAAGGTTGCGATCGTTCACGATTGGCTGACCAATTATGGCGGAGCGGAGCGGGTGCTCAAAAAGATTTCTGAACTGTTTCCCACTGCGCCGATTTATACTATTGTATACAACAAAGAGAGGATGGGCGGGATTTTTTCCGATGTACGCCCCTCCTTTATCCAGCATATGCCGTTTGGGGTAAAAAAATATACCGCCTATCTGCCCTTTATGCCAAAGGCTGTGGAACGGTTCGATCTGTCGGAGTACGACTTGGTGATTTCCTCTTCGACCTGCTGTGCCAAAGGGGTGCTGACGCGGGCGGATACCCTGCATATCTGCTATTGCGCAACTCCAATGCGCTATGCGTGGGACTTTTACTTTGACTATTTAAAAAGTGCGGGCGGGTTCAAGCGTAAGCTGATCCCGCATTTTATGCACCATATCCGGATGTGGGATGCATTGACCGCCAACCGGGTGGATCAATTCCTCGCCAACTCCAAAAACGTTCAAAAAAGGATATCCAAGCATTACCGGCGCGACAGCCGGGTGGTGTACCCGTTTGCGGATACGGAGTTTTTCATCCCCTCCCATCGTGCGGACGAGGGCTATTATCTGGTGGTCTCCCGTCTGGTGGAGTATAAGAGGATTGATCTTGCCGTGCAGGCGTTTCATGAGATGGGACGGCGGCTTGTGGTGATTGGGGACGGGCGGGAGCTGGAGAACCTAAAAAAACTCCAGTCGCCCCATGTGCAGTTTCTGGGACGGTGCAGTAACGAAAAGATTCGGGAGTATTATCAAAACTGCCGGGCGTTTGTGTTTCCGGGAGAAGAGGATTTCGGTATCACACCGGTGGAGGCCCAGGCCTGTGGCCGCCCAGTCATTGCCTACGGGCGGGGCGGGGCGCTCGAAACGGTGGTGGACGGCGAGACCGGCGTGTTTTTTGTCGAGCAGAGCGTGCCGTCGCTGATCGATGCGGTCAGGCGGTTTGAGGCGATGGATTTTCAGCCGGAGGCGGCCCGGCAAAACGCTCTGCGGTTCAGTGAAGAGGTGTTTGAAAAGAGCTTTTTGGCGGCGGTTGAGGCCGCGCAGGAGGCGTTTCGATAAAAACTAAATTCGTGAAAGGATGATGAGCTTGCGTAAAAGGATCGCGTTAAACGCACTGACGATGGACTCTAACAAAGCGGGCGTCGGAAACTATGCGTACCATGTCATCAAATGCCTGGAGGGGCTGCCGCACGAATTTGACATCGATGTGTACCTGGATGAGGCAATGTGCGGTTATTTTGCCGAAGGTGAAACCCTGCGCCTGATTCCGGTGGGGCATTTCACAAGCAGCAAACGCCGCGTCCTTTTTGAGTTGTATCGCCTGCCGTCCCTGCTGAATCGGCAGGACTACGACCTGGTACATTTTATGGACTATATCACCCCTATGCGGCGGGTGAAGGCGCCGTTTGTGGCAACGGTGCATGACATCAGCTTTTACACCGCGCCGCAGAACTATACAAAGGGGATGGCGGCGCTCAAACGCAGCGTCCTGCCAAAAACGCTCAAACGCGCCCAACGAATCATCACCGTATCCAAGTTTACCAAGTCGGAGATCCTGTCGCATTTTTCTTATGTTCCGTCCTCCCGTGTGGTCGTCGTGCCGCTGGGGGTAGACCAACCGATGCTGGATGGGAGTCTGGAGGGCACGCCAGACAATGGCAGCAGGCTATTCGAAACGAACGCTCCGGAAGCGGCCGCAACGCAGGCGGCGCCCTATATTCTGTTTGTCGGCACGATCGAGCCGCGCAAAAACGTCATTACCCTGATCAAAGCCTCTGAGCAGCTGTGGGAGGCGCACCCCGAAATCCGCCATGAGCTGGTGATTGCGGGTAAATACGGCTGGCTGTATGAGGATATTTTAGAATACGCGAAAAAAAGCAACTATCATGACCGGATCCGCTTTACCGGTTATGTGGACGACGCGCAGCTTTCCAGCCTCTACCGTGGAGCAGACCTGTTCGTCTATCCCTCCTCCTACGAGGGGTTTGGCCTGCCGCCGCTGGAGGCGATGAGCTATGGCGTGCCGGTTGTCGGCTCGAATACCTCCTCGATTCCAGAGGTGCTGGGCGACGCGGCGCTGTATGCCAATGCCTATGATGCGGCCGGCTTTGCCAAGCAGATGTTCCGCCTGATCTCCGATCCGAAGCTGCATGAAAAATACAGTCAAATGGGCATTGAACATTCCAGGCAGCGTTCCTGGATTAATACCACGCGGGGACTGCTGGAGGTATACCGGAGCGAGATCGACCAGTAAAGTTAAAGAATTTATGATGGAAAAAGGAGGTGGCATGGTTGGAGAAACGGCAGGAGAAAAAGGCGCTCAATACCCTGATTGCGCTGCTTGACCTATTGCTAACGATATTGGCGTTCCTCGTCGGGTATATGATCCGCGACAACGCCATAGTGGGCAAGCCCTTTTTGGGCTTGTCGGAATACGCCTGGATCCTGTGGGTGTTTCTCCCCACCCTGTATCTTTCCCTTCGTTATTTCGGGTTCTACGGCGCAAAGAAGACGGACAATGTTCCCGCGATCGTCGTCGGCCTGATCAAAGCGTTTATTATCTGTACCCTTGTGTCTGCGGCGGCGGTGTTCATTACTAAGAGCGACCTGTTCAGCCGGCTGTATTTCTTTATCTTTGTCAGCGTTGACTTTTTCCTGTTGCTGGCGGAAAAGCTGCTGGTAAAGCTTGTTTTGCTTCGAATGATACAGGAAAACGCCGTGCAAACACGCGCGCTTGTGGTGGGGGATGTCCAAAAGGCGGAGGAGGTTTTGCAAAAGATCCGTGAGGAGGAGGATATCTTTATCCATATCGTTGGCTTCGTAAGCCTGGACGGTACAGGGGGATTAGGCAGCATCGAACAGCTTACCGACCTTGTAATCCGGCATACGGTTGACGAGGTTATCTTTGTGCTTCCCAAGGACTTTATGGGGGAGGTCGAGCCATACCTGCAGAGCTGTGAGGAACTGGGGGTGACGGTGCGTATGCTGCTTGATTTGTATGACCTGAAGCTGTCCAAAACCTATCTGAGCTATGTTGGCAGCGTGCCGATGTTGACCTTCCACACCGTAACGTTGAACGAGGGCCAGATGCTGGTCAAGCGAATGATGGATATCGCGGGCGCACTGGTCGGCCTGATAATTACCGGCGCGGTTGCGCTGGTGCTGACGCCTGTCATCAAGCTGGATTCACCCGGGCCGGTCTTTTTCCGGCAACAGCGGGTGGGGCAAAACGGGCGGATTTTTTGGTGCTATAAATTCCGTTCAATGTACCGCGACGCGGAGGAACGGATGGGGGAGCTCAAGGATCAAAACGAGATGAACGGGGCGGTGTTTAAGATGAAGGACGATCCGCGCATTACTCGTGTGGGGAAATTTCTCCGTCGGACCAGCCTGGACGAGCTGCCGCAGTTTTACAATGTCTTAAAGGGAGATATGAGTCTGGTCGGGACCCGTCCGCCGACGGTGGACGAGGTGCTCTCCTATGAGGCGTACCACCGCCGGCGGCTGTCCATCAAGCCCGGGATCACAGGTCTGTGGCAGGTGAGTGGACGTAATGACATCAAGGATTTTGAGGAAATTTACCAGCTGGATATCAAATACATCGACACCTGGTCGATCGCGCTTGACGTAAAAATCATAGCAAAGACCTTTGCCGTCGTCGTTTCCCGCAATGGTGCGCAATGATAACCAGAACGATAAATACCATGCTGCCATTCCATCAGTAAAGAATAAGAAGCCAGGCCTGAAGCCAGGCATAATCAAAAAGCCCACTCCTTTGAGTGGGCTTCAGACTGTCGAAAAACCCACTTCAACAAGCGGAAGGTTCGGAAACGAAGGGTTTCCGAAGCCATTCGAGCAGGCGGATTCATTCCGCCGAAGCGGGCTGGAAAGCCCGTTGATTCAAGGCTTCAGAGGTTTTCTGCATAGCTGAATCGGCGGCGCTTTCTACGACCAGTTTTCAAAAAAATGCTTGCGTTTTTTTGAGCGTGTCGACTTTATCGACACGCTAA